>CAIZGQ010000484.1 GCA_903932565.1 uncultured Hyphomicrobiales bacterium | reverse complement strand
CCTCAATCTTGAAAATGGAATATGACTATATTTTCGCCAACCCGCCTTATATTCCCCATTCAAAGAAAAGCGAGGTACAGAATTCAGTCCTGCGACACGAACCACACGAAGCACAGCTCAAAAAAATTGTCGACGGCGCCCTCACCTTCACCGTGCTGCATGAAGCCGGCCATATGATGATCAGCGAGCTAAACCTGCCGGTGCTTGGGCATCAGGAGGACGCCGCAGATAGCTTTGCCGTTTTTGTCCTGACGTTGGACAACCCCGAAGTTCCCGCTGATAGTAAAGACTTCACGGCGCAGGAGATCGCACTAGTCAGCGCCGCTGTGTTTTTCGATGGTCTTTACTGGGCCGGACATATGGACAAGGCTCAGCCCAACTGGGCGGACGAACACGGTCAGCCTGAGCAGCGGTCAATCTCGATCAGTTGCCTTACGATCGGAATCAACCCGAAGCGGTTCTCAGAATTCGCGCACCAGACGAACATCCCGCCGGGCCGGTTGGACGGGTGTCCGGCCGAAGCGGCCAAGAACAAGGCGGATTGGTCCGACACGCTCTTTCCTGCCATCGAGCAGTCAAGAAAAGCGATCAATGAACCCGTCGACCTGCCCCACATTGTCAGCCCAGACTCTGGTCCAAATCAAAGTAATCCGTGGGCCTCATCCAGAGCCACGGAAGCGCAAATCGGCGTATTCTACCGACCGATCCCGACCGATGTGCCAGAGCCCCTGCGCAGCAGGCTGATCCGCGACCGTGACCGTCTCATCGCCAGCGAAGCGCTGAGCAATGTCCAGTCGGTCATGCGGGTCGTGCCGGTCAGGAAACGGTATTTTGACCCAAACGCCGAACATCACGGCAGTTTTCTTCAGTTTGGGCCGAACCAGTCCGAAGCGGTCGATAATGAACAGGATAATGATTACCGCGTCGTCGGTGACGCGTGCCTCGACAAGAACGGCGTCCCCGATCAAGACGCGTTTTGGACCGCGAAGACCCGGACAATTACGCTCTGCTATGCGTTGGTCGACCTGATTGAAAATATCGGCAAGACGGAGATCGCCCTGACGTCAAAAAAATACGGACATTGAAGAGGCCGGGGATGGATCACGCCCAGCGCCGCAAATCCGGAACCGGTGCGCGTTCCGGAAATTCCGAACACGCAGCTTACGGGGCTGGCTGAATTTTCAGGTAGTTGTTGATCTCTGCATGAAGTCGGACTGAGCTGATCGCGTGAATCGGCTCACTCGCACCATTATAATTATCACTTATTGTCCCAACGAAGTTCGGGTTATTGTTTACAATGAAGAAGTAGCAGCCATGATCCCATTTCCGCTTGCCGGAAAGCGCGGCGAAGACGTCCGCGGATTTGTCGACATCAAGGCGTACGAAAGCGACGCGTCCTGCGTAATTCGCAGCCTCCCGGGTGATCAATTCAATCTGCTGCGCTTGGACCGCCGAGGTTTCTTTGCTGCTGTATGCGACAACAAAGGTCTTGCCCTGGAGGTCGACGAGAATGTCGTCTGCGTTGGCGGCAGTGATCTCGACGAGGACGCGTTTCACCGGCGCGGCGGTGGGCGGGGGAGGCGGCGCATGCGCGGCAGAACCCGCGGTTTGGGCGAAGGCTGTGGAACCGCAACCGAAGGCTAGTCCCGCCGCTGCGACGGACGCTGCTACGGTGCGTGCAAAACGAGTCGTGTGATGAGCGCTCACAGCAACCTCCCCTGTGATGCGCCATTTAACGGT
>CAIZGQ010000483.1 GCA_903932565.1 uncultured Hyphomicrobiales bacterium | reverse complement strand
ACACTACGATTTAAGTGAAACTGATCCCGCTTTAGCTAAAGCAAAGATCATGTCCCACTTGGGGGAGTCGGCACCTGCCGCTCCAAAGCAAGGAATGATTGAGCGAGGTGCTAGAGAACTTGTTGGCGCAGGCCACACTTTCCGACATCAACGCGCGTCGCGCGGCACTCGAACGCGGCCTGAAAGACGAGACCGAGCGCTACGAGCGCTTTGATGCGGAATGGCGCAAGGTCTCGACCGAGCTGCATGCCCTGCGCGAAGGCGAAGGCGCGGATGATGACATGCTGGCGGCTGCCGAGGCGCTGGCCGAGGCGCAGATGTCCCTCGAAATGGCGGAGGAGTCGGTCCTCGCCGCCGAAGACCACCATTCCGCCGCACGCGAGGCCGAATCCGCCACGCGCATTCCGCTCCTCGACGCTGAGCGCAAGGCGCAGCGGCTTGAAACCGAAGTGCGCACGCTGTCGAAACTGCTGGACTCGGCGGCAAGCGATCTCTGGCCGCCGGTGGTTGATGAGATCAGCGTCGAGAAGGGCTATGAAGCAGCCCTTGGCGCTGCCCTTGGCGATGATCTTGAAGCCTCCACCAATCCCTCGTCGCCCGCCCATTGGGCGACCATTGTTGCCAACGGCGAGGAGCCGCGCCTGCCGCCCGGCGTGACGCCGTTGTCGGACCTTGTGCGCGCACCCCCTGCCTTGGCCCGGGTGCTGGCGCAAATCGGCGTGGTGGTTCGCACCGAGGGTGAGCAGCTTCGCAAAGTGCTGAAAGTCGGCCAACGGCTGGTCTCGAAAGAAGGCGACATCTGGCGCTGGGACGGATTTACCGCTGCGGCGGAGGCGCCAACGCCCGCCGCCCGCCGCCTGGCGGAAAAGAACCGCCTTGGCGAGTTGCACGTTGAGGCCTCCAGCGCCCGCGCGGCAGCGGAGGCATCCCGCGCCTTGGCAGACGCGGCGCAGGCTGCCGTGCGCATCGCGGCCAGTGCCGAGGCTGACGCCCGCGCACAAACCCGCAGCCTTGCCCGCGCGCTGGAGGAGGCGCGCGAGAAGGCCGCTGCCGAAGAGCGCAAGCGCGCTGGTGTTGCCGCGCGGCTCTCCGCACTGGTTGAAGCCACAGCCCGGCTGGCGCAAAGCCGCGATGAAGCCGCTGTCAAAAAAGCCGAGGCGCAGGAGGCGCTGACCTCGCTGGCCGCAACGCAGAAGCTCGCCAGCCAGCTTGAAAAAGCCCGCACCCTGGCAGCGCAAGAGCGTGCCGAGGCGGCCGAGGCGCGGGCCGCCATGCAGGGCATTGCGCGTGAGGCAGAATTGCGTGAGCGCCGTCGTCACGCGATTGTCGAGGAGCGTCGCTCCTGGGCCGAGCGTCAGGCGCGTGCCTCGCACCAGATTGATGAATTCGAGCGCCGCGCGGAAGAAGCTCAGCAGGAACGTGAAGACCTTGCCGAAGCCCCGGATCAGTTTTTGTTGAAACGTCGCGCGTTGATGCAGGAAATTGATCAGGCGGAAGAAGCCCGCAAGGCTGCGTCCGATCGTCGTGCGTCGGCCGAAACGGGGCTGAACGAGAGTGATCGCCTCGCCCGTCACGCGCTCGATGCCATGGCGCAAGCGCGCGAAGCCCGTGCGCGTACGGAAGCGCGTGTCGAAGCGCTCATTGCGCGGCGCGACCAGTTTGTCCGCACGATCCAGAATGATCTTGAATGTACGCCCGCCGGGCTTCCGGCCCTGGCCGGGATCACGCACGACAGCGAACTTCCAGATGTCAGTGTTGTCGAGAAACTGCTGGACGAATTGAAGTCGGATCGCGAGCGCCTGGGTGCTGTCAATCTGCGTGCTGAGGAAGAGCTTGCCGAAATTGACCAGCGCCGCGCGTCCATGACCGCCGAGCGCGATGACCTGACCGAGGCCATCCGCAAATTGCGCATGGCGATCACGAGTCTCAACAAGGAAGGTCGCGAGCGGCTTGTCGCGGCGTTTGAGGTCGTCAATGGTCACTTCAAGGAGCTGTTCACGCTGCTCTTTGGCGGCGGCACGGCGGAACTCCAGCTTGTCGAATCCGACGATCCGTTGGAAGCCGGCCTTGAGATTTTGGCGCGTCCGCCCGGCAAGAAGCCGCAGACCATGACGCTTCTGTCGGGTGGTGAGCAGGCGCTGACGGCGATGTCGCTGATCTTCGCGGTGTTTCTCACCAACCCGTCGCCAATCTGCGTGCTCGACGAAGTGGATGCGCCGCTGGATGATTCCAACGTCGAGCGCTTCTGCGATCTTCTGGAAGAGATGCGCAAGAAGACCGACACGCGGTTTGTCACGATCACCCACAATCCGATCACCATGGCGCGCATGGATCGGTTGTTTGGCGTGACGATGGCGGAGCGTGGCGTCAGCCAGCTGGTGTCCGTGGACCTGCAGGAAGCCGAGCGCTTTCTCGAAGCTGTCTGATCTTGGCAGGGCGCGATCGCGAGGTTGTCTCGTGATCGTTAGGCCCACTTCGCAAACCTCAAGTTGCGATCAGATATCGCGCACCGGAACCTGATACAGGTCCGAGTGCCGACGGCGCTGGCCTGATTCATATTCATCTTCGAGCTGGGCTGCTTTTGCGATGCAATTGGGGCTTGGCTCCGCGCCACAGCGCTCCCAGCGATTGCAATCGCCGCAATGAAATTCATTCGCCTCGGCGCGGCGTTCGCCGAATTTCTGAAATAGCGATGAGAGTGTTTCGATAAGGCGCATGACGGTCTCCTCTGGCTTTCATGTGCGCCGGAGAATCTGCGTCGGCATTGATGCGGATCAATTTTGGGGGGCCTGGCGACCGACTTTGTTACCGCATCCCTCTCCCGTGGGAGAGGGTGGTCGGCGGATGCCGACCGGGTGAGGGATT
>CAIZGQ010000482.1 GCA_903932565.1 uncultured Hyphomicrobiales bacterium | reverse complement strand
TGTCCCTGGAATCAGGTGACTTACGCGGCAGGAATTTCTCGTTGCCGGACAGCAATCACGCCTTGCGCCAGCAAATCAACCGCAGGTATCGCCATCCTTTGCGACAATTGCGGAATCGGACAGGAAGAGCCCGTCATTCCATTTGGCGATAACGCGAACCTGTGGGTGCCCGGGCTTGGGGCCGAGCACACTCACTGTGCCGGGATCCAGCGCAAAATGCTGGCCCGCAAGGACTGAAAGTCCGATCCACCGGACCGCCAGCGCGCAGGCGAATTGGCCATGGGTGAACAGCGCGATTGTGCCTTTAAGCATGAGCAATTTCGCGATCAGCCGGTCCGCCCGCGCGGTAACCTGTGATGGCGTTTCGCCGTGGGGACAGCCGTCGCGAAAGATATTCCAGTCCGGCGTTTTCTTGCAGATGTCGTGGCTGCTGCGCCCCTCATAATCGCCGTAATCCCATTCCGAAAGGTCATCTGAAACTTGAGCGATGTCGCCAAGCCCTGCGAGCCTGCAAGTCTCGCGCGCGCGATGCATGGGACTGGTCAGGACGAGCGAAAAAGGCATATGCGCCAAGACTAGCCGCAGCCTGCACGCCATGTCAGCGCCGTGCTCGGTGAGAGGCAGGTCCGTGATGCCCGTGTGCCGACCCGACAACTGCCACTTGGTTTCACAATGGCGGATCAGGTACAAACTCGGAATCACAAGTGTCACTGCACTGACGCCGCAACCGGGGCGACATCCAACGTTGCGTCATATGCCCCGCGCCGCGCTGCCTGGTTGCATCTGGCGCGGTGCATCAGTGCAGCCTGGGCGGCTTGCACATGCTCATCATGCCCGGCCCAGATCTGAAGCGCTGGATATTGGATCGCCCGCGCGAAGGAAAACGATAGCTGCCACGGCAGGTGCCCGCGAAACCGGATGTTCATGGCATTGAGCCGCGCCGATGCAAGTTCGCCGCTCTGTCCACCTGACAGAAACGCGATGCCCGGAACCGAAGCCGGAACGGTGTGCAGAAGACATTTGACCGTGGCATCAGCAACCGTATCGACATCCTCCTGAATCGTGCTCAGTAAACCTGGCAGCACCATGTTCGGCTTGAGGATCATAGCTTCCAGCACCACGCCTTGTTCGTCGGCATGGCGAAAAAAGGCACGCAACACCGCCTCGGTCACCTCAGCACAGCGCGTCAAACCATGTGTGCCGTCCATCAGGACTTCCGGCTCCACGATGGGCACGAGTCCTGCCTGTTGGCAGATCGCCGCATACCGCGCCAGGGCGTGTGCATTCGCCTCAACGCATCCGCGACTAGGCCGCTCTGATTCGATTGTGATGACGCCACGCCATTTCGCAAAGCGCGCGCCCATCTCGACGTAAGTTCCGAGCCGGGCGTGAAGACCATCAAGGCCTTCTGTAATTTTCTCGCCGGGATGTCCCGCAAGCTCAATCGTGCCAGCATCAACCTTGATGCCCACAAGGAGCCCGGCGACATCAAGCAGCTGCGCGAACGATGCGCCTCCGTTCGGTTTTTGACGGATCGTCTCATCGCAAAGAATTGCTCCAGAGATCGATTGTCGAAGACCGGGCGTCGTGACGATCAACTCGCGCCAAGCGCGCCGTCGTTCGGCTGTCTGCGGAATGCCAAGTGCTGCAAACCGCCTGTTACAGCTGCCGATGCTTTCGTCAATCGCGAGCAACCCTTTGTCGTCGGCGACCATGGCCTGCGCAATGCCCACCAGATCATTCGTCGTCATGCCCGTGCCCCCCAGGTCCAATCGCAGATTTCGGGCAAGTCCTGGCCATGGCGGCCGATATACACTTTGTGTTCCACCAGCTTGTCGCGCATCGATTGCTGGAGATAATCGCCCCGGCTGCCGGTTTGCGGCAATCGATCAATCGCGTCGATGACAAGGTTGAAGCGATCAAGTTTGTTCTGCACACGGATGTCGAAGGGCGTCGTGATCGTACCTTCCTCGCGATAGCCGTGAACGTGGAAATTACGGTTGGCGCGGTGGTAAGTGAGCTGATGGATCAAACCGGGATATCCATGAAAGCCAAATATCACCGGCCGATCCCGCGTAAACAGGCCATCGAATCCGCGCTCGCTAAGGCCATGGGCATGCTCTGCACAGGGCTGCAAGGTCATGAGATCGACGACATTGATGACGCGAACCTTCAACTCGGGAAGGTGCTGTCTCAGGATCGATGTCGCAGCCAAGATTTCAAGTGTCGGCGTGTCGCCGCAGCTTGCCATGACGATGTCGGGCTCACCGTCCTGATCATTGCTGGCCCATTGCCAAATACCGATACCCTGGGTGCAGTGCGTGATCGCAGCTTCGATCGAGAGCCATTGCGGCAAGGCATGTTTCCCTGCAACCACAACATTGATGTAATGGCGAGAGCGCAAGCAATGATCGACGACCGATAGCAGGCAATTGGCATCCGGCGGAAGATAGACGCGCACAATATTGGCTTTTTTGCTGACAACATGATCGAGGAACCCTGGATCCTGGTGCGTGAAGCCATTGTGATCCTGCTGCCAGACGTGCGAGGCGAGCAGGATGTTGAGCGAGGCGACGTCGCGTCGCCATGGAATTTCCTTGCACACCTTGAGCCATTTGGCATGCTGGCCGACCATCGAGTCGACAATGCGGATGAAGCCCTCGTAGCTGTTGAACAGGCCGTGACGCCCCGTCAGCAAATAACCTTCGAGCCAACCTTCGCACTGGTGTTCACTCAGCATCGCATCAAGCACGCGACCGGCGGGGGCAAGGAATTCGTCCTCGGCTTTAGTCCCAGCCTCCCATTGGCGGCTTGTTACCTCGAACACGGCGCCCAATAGGTTGGACAATGTCTCGTCCGGGCCAAAGATCCGAAAATTATTCGGGTTCTTTGCAACGACATCCCGCAAGAACGGGCCGAGGATAGACGTATCACCGCAGCTGATAGCGCCCGGCGCGGGCACGGTAACCGCATGCGCGCGGAAATCTGGGACACGCAAATCACGAAGCAGGAGTCCCCCATTCGCATGCGGATTAGCGCCCATTCGCCGATTGCCGTTGGGCGCAAGCGCAGCAAGTTCTGGCATGAGTGCGCCATATTCGTCGAACAGCTCCTCAGGGCGGTAAGCTCTCATCCAGCTCTCCAACACCTGGACATGCCGTGGATGTGCAGCGTCGACCAAAAGTGGTACCTGATGCGAGCGGAAGCTGCCTTCGATCTGAAGTCCATCGACAGTTTTTGGCCCGGTCCAGCCCTTGGGCGAGCGAAGCACGATCATCGGCCAACGCGGGCGCGTGGTGTCGTGAGTCTCTCTTGCGGCCTTCTGGATAAGGCGTATCTCCTCGATCACCGTTTCAAGTGTCGCTGCCATCAGCTGATGCATCACTTGGGGATCGTCACCTTCGACGAAATGCGGCGTCCAGCCATTGCCACGGAAAAATTGCTCGATCTCGTCGTGGTCAATCCGCGCGAAAATCGTTGGATTGCTGATTTTGTAGCCATTCAGATGCAGGATCGGGAGAACGGCCCCATCGCGGACGGAATCCAGAAATTTGTTGGACTGCCAGGCGGCCGCCAGCGGCCCCGTCTCGGCCTCACCGTCACCGATGACGCAAGCCACAATGAGATCGGGATTGTCGAGCGCCGCGCCGAAGGCATGACTTAGTGAATAACCGAGTTCACCTCCTTCGTGGATCGATCCGGGTGTGGTCGGCGCAACATGGCTCGATATCCCGCCGGGAAAAGAAAACTGCGTAAACAGCCGCTTCATCCCGGCTTCGTCCTGCGAAATGTCGGGAAAGAATTCGGTATACGAACCCTCCAGATACGTGTTGCCCACGATTGCGGGACCGCCGTGTCCAGGCCCGGAAATGTAGATCATGTTCAAATCGCCGGCGCGGATCGCCCGATTCAGGTGGACATAAATGAAGTTCTGGCCGGGCGTCGTACCCCAATGCCCCACCACGATTGGCTTCACATGGTCCAACGTCAGGGGCTTGCGCAAAAGCGGGTTGTCGTAAAGATAAAGCTGACCAACCGAAAGATAGTTTGCTGCGCGCCAATAGGCGTCCGTCAGATGCAAGTCCTGCGTCCCAAGGCAGGACTTTCGCTTCGACAGAATATCGATTGGGACAACGACGTCATCCGGGATCTGTGAGAGTTCCATCCGTACGGCTCCGCTATTATGAAGATCGGCGGCGGCGCTCGTCACCGGACGCAAGCTGCGCGTCACGGTACGCACCCGGTGTGTGAGGTGAAGGTTCGGAATCTACGTGCCCGATCAAATGGGAAGACACGTCAAGGCTGTTGCGCAAGATTTGGCGTAGTTTCCGATACTTTTCACAAACCAAACGCCGCGATAGAAAATCATCGCTGGCGTCGCGCGCGTTTTCTCATCCGTTCTCAGGACGTCACGCCGGTGCCGCTGCAATTAGTTCAAAAATGATACGACTTTGATTGGAATGTGTGATGGGACCGAATGAATCAATCGTTGCCGTCTTTGCAGATCATCCTCATGCGGAAGAAGCCATTAAAAAACTGGCGCAAGATGGTTTTGATATCAAGAATCTAAGTGTCGTTGGAAAAGGCTTCCACACTGACGAGAAAGTCACTGGCTTTTACAATCAAGGGGACCGCATAAAATTCTGGGGAACCCGTGGTGCTTTCTGGGGAGGCTTTTGGGGGCTTTTCTTCGGAGGCCTTTTCGTCACCATTCCTGTATTTGGAAACCTCGTCGTTGTTGGGTATCTTGCCACAGCGGTGATTGTTGCAATTGAAAACGCCGTCGTCGTTGGCAGCCTCAGCGCATTAGGTGCTGCACTTTATGGTCTGGGCATCCCCAAGAACAGCATCCTCCGATATGAAACCGAGATCAAAGCAGACGGGTTTCTTGTCATGGCACGCGGCAATGCCGCTGATATGCTTCGCGCGAAAACAATTCTATCGGCTTTGAACCCAACGACCGTTGAACTGCATGCCGACATGAAACCGATTTGAAGCCTTTTTTCCTTGCTTCTGGGGCGCCTGCCTTCTTGTTAAGAAGCAGGCAGGCGTCCCAAATCGATTGAACCTTTGATCCAGCGCCAATACTTTGAAAAACGTCGATCATTCCGAAATTTGTGGCTTTGTCCGATCTGAGATCTTGAAAAAACGACGGGCGTGCGCCAACAGCTCACCATCGGTTGGATGATCAATCGCTTCGACACCCACAATGATTTTTTCAAGCTTGGGGTCGTGCTTTTTAATGTGCTTGACGAGTTCGTTCTTTGCGTTTGCAGGACCAGTCACAAGAACGGCCCGTGCCTTGGAAAATGCAGAGACCACATGATGAAAGTAATTTTGATCTTCGGGCGCATGACCGCTGTCGTTCGCGTTGGCATGATGGTGAAGATGCAGCTTTTCATCTTTTGGGTGCACGAGCTGTGTATCAGACGCGGTTTCGTTGAAGTGAATAATTCGCGCGGCGTGGTGATCGATCCAAACGACAGCATGGAAATGTTCGGTCATTGGGTGTCCCTTAGGATTTGAGTTGACGTCACGTGATCGAAGATCGGGACCAAGTACTGCCGCACCGCAACAGGGAACAATTTGCAAGATCGAAGACCGAGTTCAAAACAACACTAGCGCGTCTGATGGCACCATTCATCGGAGTAGTTTCCGAGGGTTATCGAGGTGTGACAGCAGCCGCGCCCTCGATAGGTGTGCAGTGTCGTGACATTAGTCACTGCCAGTCTTGATGAAGCATTTTTGCTTGATGCAGGTCTGGACCTGAACCCGGGGACGTCCTGCTTGCTTGGCTTCACCAAGACTTCGGTGCTCAAGCTGTTATGCGTCCATCGACAACTTCGATAATGCGGTCGCAGCGCTGTGCGAGATCCAAATTATGCGTCACGAGCAAAAAGCTTGTCGCACTGTCCGAGTTGACCTTCCGCATCAATTCAAAAACACCGTCGGCAGATTTGGTATCAAGATTGCCCGTTGGCTCGTCAGCCAAAACGAGCGAAGGACTCATGGCAAGGGCACGGGCGACCGCCACGCGCTGCTGCTGACCGCCGGACATATTGCCTGCGAGATTATTCGAGTATTTTTCAAGCCCGACCTGCTCCATGAGCATTGTTGCGCGAGCTTTGATCTCATCGCTTGGAAACCCTCGATCAACGAGCATGGGCATCATCACATTTTCAAGTGCCGTGAACGCCGTGATGAGATGATGGTATTGAAAGACAAAACCAATCCTGTGACCACGCAATGAGGTGATGGCAGCATCCGTGAGATGAGCAGTATCCTGGTCCTTGATGAAAAGTTTTCCGGATGTTGGTCGGTCCAAAAGGCCCACAATGTTTAAAAGCGTGCTTTTGCCCGATCCTGATGGACCTATCAAGGCAAGAAACTCGCCCTTTTCGAGGTGCAGATTTATATCGTGCAACACTTCCGTCTCGGAGGTCTGGCCGACGTTATAAGCCTTGCAGACGTTCTCAAGACGCAGGATTTCCTCAGCCACGAATTGCCTCCACGGGATCAAGCCGCGCGGCGCGTAAGGCTGGCAGGGTCGCCGCAAGAAGCCCGGTAACCGTTGCAATCATGGCGGTGATCACAAACAGATTTCGGTCGAGGATCAGTGGAAAGAGTTCCGTGCCATCGGCCTGTCGCGCCATGGAATGCCAATACGTCAATGCGCCCGCGCCAAGCGCAGAGCCTAGCAATGACCCGATGAAAGCCAACAATCCGCCCTGCAGCAGAAAGATACGCAAAACTTGCCCGCGTCTGGTTCCCATGGCACGCAAGATCCCGATATCTTTTGAGCGCTGAATCACAGACACAACCAGAACAGCCGCGATGCCAAACGCAACCGACATGCCCACGAAAACGCGAATCAACGTGTTGGAGGATTCCTGCGCCTGGACTGCGGTAAAGAACTGGGCATTGGTCTTGATCCAACTTTCCGCCTTCACCTGGTTGGAGGCCGAAATCTGCCGTGCAATGATTTCCGCAGCATAAATATCCTGCACGGTTAGTTCGATCGTCGTGACCCCACCAATCATGCCAAGAAGAGATTGCGCAGTTCGAAGGGCAACAAAGCTGACACGTTGATTGGCGCCCTTGCTCCCAAGGTCAATCAACCCCGTGATCGTGAGAACGCGGCCTATGCCTTGCGCATTATTGATATTGATCTTGTCACCCAACGTAGCACCAAGGTCATCTGCGAGTTGGATTCCGATGATGACATCTTCGCTTGTTAGACGACCATCGCCAGCCACGAGGTAATCGGGAACACGGACAATCTTGAAGTAGGAGGCTGGTTCAATCCCGGTCACCGTCACCGCACGACTTGCGTCTCCACGGATTGCCAGTGCGGAGCCTGCCATGGTCGGCGAGACCGCTGTGACTTCCGGCATCGCCAGCATCCGGTCCCGAATCTTGGGCCATTGATCGATGGACAAAACGCGTTGCGCCGGACGTTGCAGAATTGCATCCTCAAACTCGCCTTTGCCGTTTCGAAGGGTGCGGGCAACCTGGTCCAAGGGCAGCAATTGAATTTGCGATTGGGAGGTCAAAACGCGTTTGATGAAATTGGCTTCGAGGCCAGCGAGCATCGCCGACATGAAAACAATCACGCCCACGCCGATCGCAATTCCACTGACGATGAAGAGCGTTTGCATCCGGCCGTCGCGAAGAAAGCGCACGGACGCAATCCATTCGAATGGCAGCCAGTTGTTCATGGCGCGACCGGTCGAACACGTTGACCACTGAGAACGCCCGATGCCGACGGCACTGCGACAGCGCCTTCCCCAAGGCCCTCAAGGATCTCCGTCTTTGTGGCCCCGATCAGCCCAAGCTTCACAGTCTGGCGATAGGCTCTGCCCCCGCGCAGGCCCATGACCCAGGGCTTGCCCGACAGAACTTCGCGCACGGATCGCGACGGCAAGACGAGCGTTGCGCTTTTTCGGGCAACTTCGATATCCACGGAGACTGTCATGTCCTGCCGGAGATAGTCCGGCGGCTTGATGACATCGAGTTTGACCTCGACGGCAGCCCGCGTGATGTCCACACCGGGATTGATATAGGAAACGGCGGCTTCAAATTTGTGATCCGGGTAGGCATCTGCTGAGGCGATAGCTTTCTGAGCCAGTTTGATCAGCCCCAAATTGCGCTCATCAATCTGGAGAATGAGTTGCGTGTCGCCGATTGGCGTCAGGATCAGCAGTGTCTTGCCGGGCTGCACGACAGCACCGCGTTCGACTGCGCGCGAGATCAGCACCCCATCGCGAGGCGCCCGGATCGTTGCATAGGCCAGCCTCGACGAGGCGGTATCAAGACTTGCGCGTGCTTGATTGAGCTGCGTCTGCGCCATGACATAATCGCTCCCGCCCAGACTTGCGGTATAAACTTCGAGCTCCGCCGTGCGCACCTGTGTCGTGGCAATATCCAGCGCTTTACGGGCATCATCAAGGGCCGCTCGTGTGGCAAAGCCCTTTAGCGACAGCTCTGAGGTTCGATCAAATGAGAGTTGCGCGTTCACGAGGGTTGCTTTTGCCTGCGCGAGCGATTGTTTTGCAGACGGCAGCGTAAGTTCCTGCAATTGCCGCATCCGAGCTTCAGCCTGGGCAACAACACCCTGCGCCTGCTCCAGGCTTGAGTTCAGCTCACGCGCCTCAAGCGCAATCAAAGGCTGGCCGCTTTTTACAGACATGCCCTCTTCAACAAGCACATCGGCAACGGTGCCCGTAATCTGGCTGCCAATTTCAGCGCGGAAGGGTGTCTCGACATGACCGCTGGCAACGACGGTTTCAATGAGATCGCCGCGTTGCACCACATCAACGACAACACCAACCCCCAGGTACAGCCGCACGCCTTGCCAAAGGCCAAAACCCGAAAAAGCAAGTGCGGCGACGATGAGCCATTTATGAGCCCAGGCCCAGATGCCAACCTTGTTCGGGAGCGGTGTCGTGGGGGGCAATGGCATGTCTGTGCTGAAATCCGTTTGGGAGCGCGCGGCGCTCGCCGCACGGACGCAAATAAAAACCAAAGCAAATTGTGCCCGGCTCCTAATTTTGAATTCGATTTATCTTTGTAAGGCAGAACAAAGAAGGATGCCTTGAGAGGGATCAAGGACAAGCCTCTTTTCCATAACTAGCCTCGTGTACGCGCGGTTGGCACAGCGCCCAGGATCACGAATCTTCTCCAGACCGGAGTGATTTTTTCAGTTTTGATAATTGCAGCTCAACTGAATCATCGAGCCGTTCCATCTGCTTGTTGTATTCGTCGAAGATGACAGCGCGATCGTTTGTTTTCGTTGCACGGACGGCAGTTTCCAGATTTGTATAAATTTCCGCTGCTGTTGCCAGTGATGCGGGAAACCTGGAAAATTCAACCATGGCCGGTGCATTTCCCAACGATTGAATTGGGAACGCGATCAGCATTCGTTCCGTGGTGAGGAGCGCTCGGCTGGCGGATACGCGCGCGACGCGCCCTCGCCATTCCTCATCTTTCAATAGCACATGGAGATTGTGAATCTGGGTGTGTGCCAGGATAGCTAAGTTCAAAGCCGCTTCCCGCGTCAGGCGATCTGCCTTTTCTTCTTTCTTTAGGGCCCTCATTTCATTTTGCTCTTCGCGACGCCGTGTCGCGCGTGAGTCACGTGCAGCGACCCAGCCAGCGCCAATAACAGCTGCAATGGCGCCAAAAGCTTCGACCCACGCGGCTGTCTGGCTGAATTCGCACTGTGTTGCGATCACGTCGATCAGGCACCCTTTTTCAAAACACCTTGCGTCGTCTGGCACTGCGACGATGCAATCGCCGGTTCAGGTATCATGAACCGGCGATGTCGTTTTCAGGACACGACAGTGATGTCGTTTTCAACCTGTGTTGCGCCGGGCGCCGACCATGCGGTCATGGCAGCAACGTTTCGCTCCTGCCACGTATGAACAGTGCCAGTCAGCTTGATTGCGCCAGCCTTCGCCGTGACGAAAACGGTTTGCGGATCAAAGTACCAGGAGCGATGAAGCGCGTGTGAAATACTGTCACTGACGTCTCGTGTATTCACGCGCGGTGCGATGGTGATGAGGTTGGAGACACCAACGACACCTGATAGCCATCGAATCTCGTCATGGACGGCATTTTTCTGGAAATTCCACGCCAGCTCCCCCGTGAGGGTCACCCAGCCATCCTGGACTTTAACTTTAATCGCATCCTTCGGAACGGAGACATTCCACCCGAGGCGATCAATCGCGGCGGCGCAGATCTCTTCATCGGTGCGCTTGAAATCAAGATTCAACTTGATTTTAAGTTCTTCAGCAACTGCCTTCACGCCTTTGACACGACCAACGGCTCGTTCGGCGGCAGCCTTCTCGGGATATGTGTCAACATAGCCGCTCAGCGAAATCACGCCGTCCTTGGCCGTCACACCAATATGCGCCTCGCTGACACTGGGTTCCCATTTGAGCTCTTCTAAAACTGCGTTTTTCAGTTGACCATCCAGGGACATAGCATTCTCCTTCTTCGTAAAAGATTTTTCGATCAAGATATTTGACGCGAAAGCTTTTTGAGAAAGCTCTTTTACGGACACACGACAAGCAGCCGACATGTCCCTGCAACGACGGAGCATTTTTGAAGCCTCGCGAACAGGTACTGAATGTACTCACGCTTGGTCTAGACGTGTCTCAATCTCAGTTCGGTCTGCGAAACTGGGCGGAATAAACCGCCTTACCCAGAATGTGCCCTTGCATGGCGGACATGACCTTCTCGCGGGTCTCAAAGGGGTCAGTCCCTGGCTGAACACCAAGACTTATATCAAGCGCATAAAGTTCGGTGATGTAATGGTGCAAAGGTCCATTCGCGGGGGCTCCGGGGCCGCGATAAGATGGACCTGAGGCACTGATCTGAAAGCTGCCATCTGCGAGCTGAGCGCCACCGGGAACGCCCTCTGGAACGTTATTCGTGGCTGCGGGTATTGACCAAATCAACCAATGCAATTGATCGGCGGTTGTTTTGTTGCGAACGGCGTCGATGTCGTGAAAATGCAGCACGAAACTTTGCGTGCCCTTTGGGACATTTGTCCAGGTGATCGCCGGCGATATGCCGCCGCCCGGTTTTGTATCAGGTGCAGCCTGCGAATACTGCACCGGAAACTGCCCTCCATCAGGATAGGCGGGCACGCTTAGCATCAGCGGCGACACGGTGGCCGGTAACGTCTGAGCAAAGCCTGGTGAAGCACTTATCAGAGATACGAAGAACGTTGGGATCAAGATGTGCTTGAGCATGTGCAGACCTCATGTACGAAGCTTCCAAGTCGGACAGGAAATGCACGCGAGATCGTTTTTCATCGCGTGCCCAAGTCTTGCCCGCCCAACCTCACCGACCCGCTTCCGGCGCTGTCTCAACCGCCAGCGCCGCGTCGCGGTGTGTCCAGAAATAGATGATCCCTGCGAGCAATGCCGCGGTTACGACGGTGCTGGCCCAGAGTGCTGAGGGCCGAGACATGACCGAGCGAAACAGGCTGACAAGCATGTCACCAAGGTCGGTGCCCCACGTGCGGCAGGCCACAATCGCAAGCCAGTACCAAGGCTTGGTCAGACCAAACCTGTAAGCAGCCCAAACCGCAGCAGCAAACACTGGCAGCCCCAGCAAGGAAGCCCAGTAGGCGCCAAGACCCGCATCGGCCACCCAATCTCCCACCGCGGTCCCCAACACGCCAGCCGCCAGCATCAACGCCCAATAGGTCCAGTCCGTGGAGGGCAGCTGAGGCGTGCCCCTAAGCACTTGTGGCACCGGATCAGAGCGCACACGATCCGCCCATAGGACCACAGCCATAAACGCAATCAGCAGCGTGACGAAGACGGGATACGTCAGCTTGGCGTCGTGGCTTGCGAAATCCGAGACGTTCGTTGCGAGGGTCCGAAGCGTGATGATCGCCAGCCAATAGAATGCAACATTCGTCCAGTTGAGTGCTTTTTCC
>CAIZGQ010000481.1 GCA_903932565.1 uncultured Hyphomicrobiales bacterium | reverse complement strand
CAGTCCGGCTTGCCCTCGCGAATGGATTCCACATAGCCCCAGCCGTCGTAATTGCAGGCAGACAGGGACCCATCGGCGCGCACGCGGATGCAGTTCACAGCGCCGATCTTTCGTGCCGAGGGCTCCACCTCGTCGACGATGACCAGCGCCGCTTCCTTGTGCGGGATCGTCAGGTTGCACCCGGCAAACCCCAGGGCTGGCAGGGCGCGCAGCGCCGCCGCTAGTCCCTCTGCCTTGATGGCGAGCGGCACGTAGCTGCCTGCAAGGCCATGCACCTTCATCCAGTGATTGTGCAGCATCGGCGAGCGCGAGTGCATCACGGGCCAGCCCATGACACCGGCAAGACAGAAGCGGTTGGGGTGAGACATCACGCGCCCTGTATAAAGCTTTCCAGAACCATTTTGCGGCCAGCCTTGTCGAAGTCCACCGTCAGCTTGTTGCCGTCAACCGAGGCCACCGTGCCGGGGCCAAATTTCTGGTGGAACACGCGCCCACCCGTCGCATAACCGGACTTGCTGGTGGAGGTCGCCAGCAACTCGCCCTCGATCATCGCCGGCGCGCGCCGTTGGCCGCTGCCCATATTGGTGCCGCTATTCCAGCCACCGCCGGAATTGTTGCCGCCGCCGCGCGAGGTGGTCGAGCTGGTTTCCTGCTGGCGCGCTTGCGCCCGCTGCCAGCCCGGCGTGGCGTAAGTGGACCCGGCATAATTGTCCATGTTGGCAAACCGCGATTGCGCATAGCCGCCGTAATTGCTGCTGCGCGCTTCAATCACATCCACATGGGCGGCCGGCAATTCGTCGAGAAAGCGCGAGGGGATCGTCGTCTGCCACAAACCCCGAATGCGCCGGTTGGTGGCAAAGTAAATCTTGGCGCGGCGCTTGGCGCGCGTGATGCCGACATAGGCCAGACGGCGTTCTTCTTCGAGACCGGCGCGGCCAGATTCGTCCAGCGAGCGCTGGTGCGGAAACAATTGTTCTTCCCAGCCCGGGAGAAACACTGTCTCGAATTCAAGACCTTTTGCGCCGTGCAACGTCATGATGGTGACACGCTCCACGGCGGCCTTGTCATCCACTTCCAGCACCAGCGAGATATGTTCAAGAAACGCTGGCAGGTCGGGGAATTCTTCCATCGACCGCACGAGTTCCTTCAGGTTTTCAAGACGTCCTGCGGCTTCTGCCGAGCGATCCTTCTGCCACATTTCGGTGTAGCCGGATTCCTCCAGAATAATTTCGGCGAGCTCATTATGCGCCGTTGTGTCAAGCAAGGACGTCCAGCGGGCAAAATCATCCAGTAGCGCGCGCAATGTCTGGCGCGGCTTTGGTTTCAGCTCTTCAGATTCAACCAGTGCGCGTGCCGATTGCATCAATGGGATGCGCATGCGGCGTGCATGATCATGGACGAGTTGCACCGTCGCATCACCAAGCCCACGCTTGGGGACGTTCACGATGCGCTCAAAGGCAAGATCATCGGCGGGTTGGCCAACGCAGCGAAGATAGGCCAGCGCATCGCGCACTTCGGCGCGTTCATAAAAGCGTGGCCCACCGATCACCTTATAGGGAAGTCCCAGCGTGATGAAGCGCTCTTCAAACTCCCGCATCTGAAACGATGCGCGCACGAGAATGGCAATGTCATCAAGCGACTTGCCCTGCCGCTGCAACTGCTCAATCTCTTCGAGATCGGAAGAGCACACGTCTGAACTCCAGTCACATCACGTTATCTCGTATGCCGTCTTCTGCT
>CAIZGQ010000480.1 GCA_903932565.1 uncultured Hyphomicrobiales bacterium | reverse complement strand
TCTGGCATTTACATCACGGCTGGCTACTCGACGCCGCTCATCGCACTTGTGCCATTGCTGCTGCTGTGGTTCGGGCTCGGCTTCACGGTAAAGACGGTGATCATCTTTCTTCTCACCTTCTTCCCCATCTGCATCAATTCGTGGGCGGGCGTGCGCGCTGTGCCAAAGTCGCTGGTGGAAGTCGGCACGGCCTTTTGCGCCTCGCAGCAGACCATCATGCGTGAAATCGTGCTGCCCGCCGTGCTGCCCTACATCATGGCCGGGTTGCGCCTGGGCGTCGGCAAAGCCGTCATCGCCATGGTGATTGCGGAGTTTCTCACCGCCATCTCGGGGCTCGGCGGCGTTATCATGAGCTCGGCCAATGCCTTTCGCACGGCGGAAATGTTTGTGCCCATCATTCTCATCATGGTGCTCGCCGTGCTGCTGACCAATCTCGTCGAATATATCGAAAAGCGGGTTGCCCCCTGGCAAACCGAAATCGCTGGTCAGGACGGCGTCTGAGCCGCACAACAGACCGATGAAGCAGTGAAGGATTCCCCCGTGTCAGAGCCCAAAACCACACCGACAACCGGCATGGCCACCCTGCGCGATGGCGCGCAGCTCGCCTACCAGCTCTACAAAGGCACAGGCCCCGGTCGCATCGTGCTGATCCATGCGCTCGCCATGTCCGGCGCGTTCTGGACCGAGATGGTCGAGTCCCTGCTGCCCTTCGGCGATGTGCTGACCTATGACGCGCGCGGGCATGGCGCGTCGTCCAAGACCATGGGCCCCTACAGCATTGAGCTGTTTGCTGACGACGTTGCCAATCTGCTGACCCATGTCGGCTGGCCGTCTGCCTCCGTAGCCGGTGCCTCCATGGGCGGCTGTGTGGCACTGTCCTTCGCTGGCCGCCACAAGGCGCGTCTCGATGGGCTGGGGCTGATCGATACCACCGCCTGGTACGGGCCGGACGCACCCAAGCAGTGGGAAGAACGCGCGCAAAAGGCCGTCCACGATGGCATGCAGGCGCTGATCGAATTCCAGCTGACGCGCTGGGTGAGCCCCGCCTTCCGCGAGAAGAACCCGCCGAGCCTGCAGGCGGCGATCGAGGTGTTTCTCGCCAATCCGGTGAAGTGTTATCTCGAGACTTGCCGCATGCTCGGCCGTGTCGATTGTCGCGGCATGCTGGGCAATGTCACAGCCGCCACCACGGTTATGATTGGCGCTGAAGATTACGCCACACCGCTCAGCATGGCTGAGACCTTGCATCAGACAATCCCAGGATCATCCCTGCATATCCTGCCAAACGTTCGGCATTTCACCGTGTTGGAATGCCCGGATCTTGTCGCCCAACATCTGAGTGAGATCATTGCCCGCGCCTGATGCAACCTCCAGTCTGTGGGACTTCGTCCTGCGCCTGTACGCGCAGCCCGGCGTCCCCGCAGCGTGTCTTTCGATCCAGGACCGGCACGGGATCGACGTGCCCCTGATGCTGTTCGGCGTTTGGCTGGGTGAGCGTGGCATCGACCTCTCGCCGCAGCAGGCCAGTACCGCGCGCGAGGGCGTTGCGGCCTGGCAATCCGAGATTGTCAAAGGCCTGCGCCACGTCCGCCAACGTCTGAAATCCGGGCCACCGCCCGCCCCCAGCGAGGCGACAGAGGCGTTGCGCACCATCGTCAAACGCGCTGAGCTTGAAGGCGAGCGGCTGCAGCTCGTCTGGCTGGAGGAATATGCGGCCAGCTGGCCCCAAGCCGTGCCCGAGGCCGTGCCCTCGGCCGACCGGGCGGGCTCGATTGCCGCCAACATGGCAATCCTGTTTTCAGCCATGACCAATTCTGCGCCCGATCCTGCGGCGCAACACGATCTTGATGTGCTGGGGCAAGCCGTGAAGCACGCCTCGGCGCACGCTGTGAAAGGTTGATTGATGCGTCGTTTGATTGTGGCCCTCACCGGGGCGTCGGGCGTGATTTATGGCATTCGGGCGCTGCAATTGCTGCGCGATGTGCCTGACATCGAGACGCATCTCGTCATGTCGCCAGCGGCCGTCCAAACTGCGGGGGCCGAAGTCGACATGACCGGCCCCGAAATCCGTGCGCTCGCCGATCATGTTCACAATCACAAGGACATTGGCGCGTCGATTTCCTCAGGGTCCTTCCGCACGCTCGGCATGCTGATTGCGCCCTGCTCCATCAAGACCCTGAGCGGCATCGCCACATCCTTCAATGACGAGCTGATCGTGCGCGCGGCTGACGTCTGCCTGAAAGAGCGCCGCCGCGTCGTCCTGCTGCTGCGCGAAACGCCGCTGCATGCCGGGCACATCAAGCTGATGGAACAGGCGAACGCGAACGGCGCAATCATCATGCCGCCGGTGCCCGCCTTCTACCATCGCCCGAAATCGCTGGATGATATCGTCAACCAGACCGTCGGCCGGGCGCTCGATTTGTTTGATATTGAACTTCCAATCGTCAAACGCTGGAAGGATGAAGCCCCACCTCAGGTGGACGATTGATTAGGACGCGGGGGAGACATCATCTTGCAAGACAGTCCGATGCTCGAAGAGGCGGTGCGGCTTGCACCGTTGCAGCAGCAGCAGGCACCCTTGCGCAGCAAGATCATCGGTGCGCTGCGCACGGCTATTGAGACCGGCGTGCTGGCACCCGGCACACGACTCGTGGAAAAAGACCTATGCGAGCAACTGGATGTCAGCCGCACATCGCTGCGCGAATCCCTGCGTGAACTGGAGGCCGAGGGCGTCCTGGAGCACACGTCGCATCGCAGCCTGACGGTTGCCGCGATCTCCAAGGAGCAGGCGGAAAACATCTACCGAATCCGCGCCGTGGTCGAGGCGCTGGTGGTTGAGCAGTTCATTGAAAAGGCTGATTCCAACGAGGTAACAATGCTGGTGCGCGAGAGCGAAACCTTGAAGGACGCCTATCGCTCGGGCGTGCTCACCGCGATGCTCGCCGCCAAACGCGCCTTTTATGACCGCATCTGCAGCGGCGCGCAGAACGCCATCGCCTTTGATATCCTCAACCGGCTGGTGCTGCGCACATCCTCATTGCGCAAGCGCTCCATGCTGCGGCCGGAACGCCAAAAGCAAAGCATTGGCGAGATCGACACGCTGGTGAAGGCGGTGCTGGCCCGCGATATCCCCGCCGCGCGCGCTGCAGCCCTCAACCACGTCACAAACTCAGCGCGCTCATCGCTCGGTGCGGACGTCGTCCTGCACGGCTGAGTGGCTTTAGCAAAGCACCTTCACAGGGCCGTGCACCGCCAACGACAGGACTTTTTCCAACTCGTCGACAGTGTGAAAGATGCGCTTCTGATCAACGCGATGGGTCATGTCGTGGCCCTCCTCGTCGGTCAGGCTGATCACCTGGAAGCTTTCGGACTCATCCTCG
>CAIZGQ010000479.1 GCA_903932565.1 uncultured Hyphomicrobiales bacterium | reverse complement strand
GGTTCCGCAATCACGCCGCGCGTTTCCATCGGATGCGCACATCCACGATGTTGAAGCAGCTCTGTCTTGAAAACATATGCAGCCCCTTCAAACGCTGCATTTATATCGCCATAGGCAATGTGCATTTCATTCAGCACGTTTGATGTCGCATTCTGCCTGACCTTTGGCGCATCTGCCCGAACCGACTCGCGTGCAATGAGGCTGACAGGGAGTGGTTCATAGTCGATCTCGATCAGATCAATCGCATCTTCTGCAACGCGTCGGGATTGAGCAACGACCATCAAGATTGCTTCGCCAGCGAAGGCTACTTCCTGCGCTGCAAGGATCCAGGGTGTGACAGTTGCGTCGCCTTTCGTCGGGCTGGCTGCAAGCTGCATCCGGTCGCTCGCCACCACTTTTTCCAGATCCTGCATTTGCAAAACGGCATGCACGCCCTTCAACTTATCAGCCCCATTGAGATGGATTTTTTTGATCAACGCATGTGCATGGCTCGAGCGCAGAAACGCAACATGAAGCATTGCTGGCAGGTGAATGTCGTCCAGAAATTGCGCCGTGCCGCGTAACAAGGCCGGATCTTCAACCCGCGCGACCGAGCGACCAATTTGCTGGGTCACTGTAGGCGTCCTTCCTGGCATGCAGGCTCATGCCGGTAACAGCTCATGCTCACTTTGCCCCCATGGCACGGGCAGTTTCAAGCACAACATCCTTCGGCGTGCCGTAAAGCTGGTTTACCATTTTGCTAATGGCCTCTCCCGTCATGGGCGCAACATCCAGATTTGAGCGAGCTGCATCCGCGAGAAATTCAGGATCTGTCATGGTCGCATCAAATGCTGCGCGGAGTGCTTGCAGGCGATCTTTTGGAAGATTGGGTGGTGCGGTCACAGGGCGCGCCATGGCTTGGGGCGCAACGGCGAGGTTGATGATCTCATGGTGGCGGGGATCTGTCGCGAGGTCCAGCATCAAGGGTGTGTTGGGCAGGTTTCGATCTTTCATCGTTGCCACCTGAACAATGAAATTGATCTTTTTTTGTTCGACCCATTCGGCATGAGCACTTTTCATCGTGCTGTATGAAATTCCGCAGAGGCCGTCGATTTCACCTCGTTCCATCGCCAACGTCATATCTGCTGTGCCGGGATAGCCGCTGACCAGACGCACGGGTGCGTGAAACGTTTCCTTTAGCAAGGTTGCAAAGAGGTCAGGGTCGGACCCTTTGCCTTCACCGCCGAAAATAGACGGCTTCGTCATCAAGTCCGTCCATGTGCGGATCGCCGAGGTATGCCAGGTGATGCAGACACTTGTGTCGCTGGTGATACTGCCCAGGTAGCCGAGCTTTGTCGCATCAAATTGCGGCGTGAACAGGAGGGGATAAAATGGCATGCCGCGCGAAAAGACGCCGATGGCAGTTCCATCTTTTGGTGCAATGTCAGATAAGTAGGTTGCAACCTTTAGGCTGCCGGCCCCGGGCATGTTTTCAGGAACGATGGTCGGAGTTCCAGGGATATGCCGCCCTAGATGGCGCGATAGGAGGCGTGCATATAAATCATAGCCGCCGCCAGCGCTGTAACCGATGTACAATCGGATCGATTTTCCCTTGTAGAAATCTTCGACGGGGTCGGCACGACCAATTGTAACGCTGCAAAGGCAGAGAACAAGTGCGAGAATGCATCGTCCCATTCGATCCTCCGGCCCGGGGGGCTCTCTAAAACATAAAATTCAAATTCATGATCTCAGTCTGGTTGAGACGGTATAAGAGATGGTGAGACGCGTGCAGATCATCAGCAAGTTCGGGGCCATTCGGCATGGCCGATGTTGATTGCAGACCGCCTGCAAGTTTAAGTCGTTTCGTTCGCATGCTGCAGCGCCCGCTCCACAACAGTCTTCACAAGCTCAATCCTGTAATCCACGTCTGCGGCCGATGGATTGACGTGTTGGGCGGCAAGGTCCCCGGCGCGTGTGAACACGGCCGCACTTGGGCTTTGTCCCTCCAGCAAACTTTCAACTTCGGCAAGGCGGCGTGGATAATCCTCGACACCTCCAAGGCCGAGCCGGACATTCTGCATAAGTCCGGCGGTCAGCTGAAACGAGACAAGGCTCGCGGCCAAGGCAAAATCGCCATGTCGCCGGCTGTATTCGAAGAAGCCGAACAACGTATCGTCAGCTGGGCGCCTGATGCGAACACTTGTCAGGAATTCATCATCCTCGAGCGCTGTCGACATGATCCCGCGAAAATAATCAGCGGATGAGATTGTCCTGACGCCACGGGCACTTTCGGCAATCAGCTCCGCCTCCAGCGTTGCAGCCACCAGGCACCATTCGGACGCGGGGTCCGCGTGGGCAAGGCTGCCACAGAATGTGCCGCGCGCTCGGATCGGACGATGTGCAATATGGTTTGCGATGTGCGCCAGGATCGCACCAAGCCGCGCGGGCAGGCGGTTGGCAGCAAAGCCTTCATGGCGCACCAGCGCGCCAATTTCCAGAAACTCACCATGATCTGTGATCTGATCAAGGCCTGCGATGCGATTGATGTCGATCAGGTGAGCGGGACGCGCAAGACGATAAGCCATCGTCGGCACGAGGCTCTGGCCACCGGCCAGGATACGTATGCCAGCATCAGAATGTTCTGCCATCAGCGCAACCACATCTGCGATGGACGTCGGCGCGTAATATTGAAAGGACGCCGCTTTCATGGGCACATCTCCACGGGCGTGCCTGAACTTTTGCGCAGAATGTCCTTGATCATGTGCGGCGTGATGGGAAGGGAACGGATCACTCCCGGCAAACCAAGGGCATCCTCAACAGCAGAGGCGATCACGGCACCGGCTGCTGCGATCCCGCTTTCTCCAGCGCCCTTGATGCCAAGCGGGTTACACGGACTTGGTGCATCCTCGCAAAGTAGGATTTCGACAGGCGGCACATCCAGCAGCGTTGGCATCAGATAATCGGCGAAGGTCAGGCACAGCGGTTGACCACGGTCGTCGTATCGAAATTCCTCCAGGAGCGCACCACCGAGTCCCTGCGCAAAACCACCCATGATTTGGCCTTTCACCAGCATGGGATTGATCGCGCGTCCGATTTCATAGGCGATCTGAATTCGCTCGACGATCACGGCCCCAGTGCCCGGATCAATGCGCGCAAGAGCGATGAACACGCCATACGGATAGACCTGATGGTCGGTGTTGAACCAACCTTCCGCACAAAGGCCCGGAATGTGGTCGCCGCGGTTGGGCGATAGGGGCCGCAATCTTTGGGCAATTTCGCCCAGCGAAATACTCGGGCCCTGCGGCTGTGACGGGCGAAAGACGATACCATTCGCGATGTCGAGTTGGTCTTCCGGTGTCTGCAGGAGTTCGGCGGCCACAGTCAGGGCTTTCTTTCGAACCAGCAGAGCAGCCTCACGAGTCGCATTGGCTGTCATCACCGTTGCCCGAGACGCATGCGCCCCGATGCCATATTCAATGCGGTCGGTACGTCCATGCACAACGCGGATCTTTGTATAGGCAACGCCGAGTGTCTCTGCGCAGACCTGCGCCATGACGGTTTCAAAGCCTTGTCCAACTGAGGCGCCGCCGGTCACGACCTCGACCGTGCCGGATGAATCCACATTGATTCTTGCCCCGTCCGTCGGACCTAAGCCGCTTTTTTCGACAAACATGGCAAGGCCGAGGCCAACAAGTTCGCCGTTGGCTTTGCGTGCCGCAACCTCCGCTTCAAGTTCAACGCATTTGATTGAGGCCAGCGATTTGTCGAGAAGTCCCTCGTAATCGCCCGAATCCAGCACAATATGTTCGCCGAGTGCCATGAGGGGCGCCTCATAGGGCATCTCCTCCTGGCGGATCAGATTGCGCCTGCGCACCTCGATGCGTGAGAGACCGAGGCGGATGGCAATGGCGTCGAGTAGACGCTCCCGGACAAAGTTGGCCTCGTACCGGCCTGGGGCACGGTAGGTTGCGGCTGGTGTCTTGTTGGTCAGGCGGAAATGAAGATCAGCCTGATAGGCGGGCACTTTGTAGGGATAGGGAAGAATGCCGCAGGTCATGTCGGCGATGCGCGTGCCATGCGTGCGGATGTAGGCACCTTGATCGTGCCAAACTTCGTTTTCAATCCCCAGCAGCAGGCCGTTGGCATCCACCGCAGCGCGGATCCTGTGGTGCTGCTGGCGTGAATGGTTTGTGGCCATCAAATGCTCGCGGCGATCCTCGATCCATTTGACGGGACGGTTGAATCGAAGAGCCGCAACCAGAACAAGCACATCTTCAGGATAGATCTCGCCACGCACACCAAAGCCACCACCCACGTGCCCCTCGTAAAGATGCAGCGAGGTCGTGCTGCGGGAGAGCATCTTTGCGAGGCTTTCGCGATTGCGATGTGGAACCTTGGCCGCGCCATGCAATTCGAGAACATCACGGGCGGCATCGTAACGGCCTATGGCGCCGCGCGTTTCAAGCGGCACGCCGGTGTGGCGTCCTATGGACAGATCAAGCTCAACAATGGCGTGGGCTTGTTTGAACGCGGCCTCAACGTCACCATAACCCTGACTGCAGATGGTTGCCTCGGTTAGGAGACCGGGTGAAAATTCCTGCGGTGCATCATCCGCGGACAACAGTGGCACAAGCTCTTCAATATCCACACGCACGAGATCAGCTGCGTCTTCGGCAAGATAGGCATCTGTCGCAAAGACCACCGCAACGGGGTCGCCGACATACCGCACCTTGCCCTGCGCAAGGATATGCTGGCGAAACGGCGCAAGCTTTTCAACAGAGCCTTCGCGAAAATCGATTGGTGGAATGTCGGCAACATCGTCCGCCGTCCAAATTGCAACGACGCCCGGAAGCGCCGCTGCAGCGCTGGTGTCGATCGATAGAATACGTCCATGAGCGTGATCGGACCGCACGACACGCATGTGCAGCTGATACGGAAACGAAATATCAGCGGCAAAGCAACCCTGGCCCCGCACCAATGGCTGATCTTCCAGACGCTGCAGCGGCTGCCCGAAATATTGACCCGGTTGCTTGTTCATGATGGCGTCCTCATCGTGTCACGCGCATCCTGCACGGCAGCCAGAATATTCTGATACCCGGTGCAGCGACACAGGTTGGACGAGAGAACATCTTGCAACTCCGCGTCGGTGATGTCCGGGTTTTTCTCCAGGGCATGGGTGGCAAGCATCAAAAATCCCGGCGTGCAATAGCCACATTGCAAGGCGTGGTGCTTGACGAAGGCCTCTTGCAGCGGATGCAGCGTGTTGCCCTGTGCGAGGCCTTCGATTGTTCGGATTGTGCGGCCGTCTGCCTGGATGGCGAACATCAGGCAGGCGCGGATGGCCTCCCCATCAACGATGATCGTGCAGGCACCGCACACGCCATGTTCGCAGCCAAGATGCGTCCCCGTATATCCACAGGCATCGCGGATGACATCGGTCAGCGTGTGACGTGGCTCGACATCAACCTGATGTTTGTTGCCGTTGAGTGTCAAAGTTATTTTCATGTCGGCTCACCATGACCTGCCATGCCCGCGGCCTTCGATGCCTGCAGCATGTCCCACATGCGGCTGGGCGAAAGCGGAAGATGGTCGGGTTGTATATTGAACGTTTTCAACGCGGCCGCCACGGCATTGGCAATAACGCCGCCAACGGGAATGAGGCCACCTTCGCCAGCACCTTTTGCGCCAAGCGGATTGTTGGGCGAAGGATGAGCTTCCCGTGATGAGCAATGGAGCGCGGGATAATCCGTCGCTGTTGGCATCACGTAATCCGCCAATGTGCCAACGAGCAATGTGCCGTCGTCATCATAGATGAGGGCTTCGCTGAAAACGCTTCCCAAGCCCTGCACCACGGCACCGATCACCTGACCGTGCAACGTGAGGTGATTGATGATGCGCCCGACATCGTCGCATGTCGTATAATTCAGGACTTCGATGCGGCCCGTATCCACATCAACGGCGACGTGCGCGGCGGCCGCGCCGTAGGTGTAGGTGGCCTTGCTGTTATCAAAGCGCCCATTGCTGGAAAGCCCTTGTTTGGCAGCCTCTGTGAGTGGCACGGATCGGCCATCAGGGGCGTGGGCGACGCCGTTGCGAATAACGAGATCAGCTGCGGGGACATTCAGAACAATTCCTGCGACGCTGCGAAACGCCTCCATCAGATTGGCAGCGGCATCAAGGACTGCGCTGCCGCCCATGACGGTCGACCGGGATCCGTAAGAACCCCAGCCCTCTTTGAGATATGTTGTGGAGCCGTGGAAAATGCGGATGCGTTCCATGGGCAGTTCAAGCGCATCGGCGGCGATCTGCGCCATGATGGTTTCCAGCCCCTGTCCCACGGCGGACGAGCCAACAAAGACGGCCACATCTCCATCCACGCCCACGCTCATGCGGGCTGTTTCAGCGGGGCCAGAGGCGCCCCCTTCAATGAAGCAGCCCGCTGCGACGCCGTGAAACCGGCCATCAACGTTCCGGCCGTTGAGCGCCTGCTTGTCGGTCCAGCCGAATTCCTTGAGGCACTGATCGAGTGTTTCGCGATAATCCCCGCTGTCGCAGCTCGTCTGTGCGGCGCCGTCACTCGGCGTGATCGCAGCGAGCGGATAGGGCATGTCGCTGACACCAAGCAGGTTGCGTCGGCGCAATTCGATCGGTGACATGCAAAGTTGAGCGGCCGCCATTTCCATCAGCCGCTCCATGAAAAAGCAACCTTCATAGCGGCCGGGCCCACGGAATGTGCCCGCGGGTGTCTTGTTGCTCACATAGGCATGCGCCTGAAGATGGATCGCGGGCACGCGGTAGGGGCCGGACATGAACTGCGCTGCATTGCGAACGGGGGTCATGCCGTTGGGGCGCACATAGGCGCCAATGTCGAAAAAGAGATTGCCGCGCAAGCCTAAGATTGTGCCGTCTGCGGCCACAGCGAGTTCAACGTCTGCTTCTGATTCACGCGCATGGGCGATGGCGGTGAGATGTTCGCGCCGATCTTCGGCCCATTTCACCGGACGCGCATGAAGCCGGGCGGCGTGAGCGATCAGGTAATCTTCCGGGTAGAATTCGCCGCGTGCGCCAAAGCCGCCACCGACATCCACCTCGATATAATCCACGGCCGCCTCAGGCAGCTGCATCATCTGCGCAAGGCATTTGCGATTGAAGAACGGCAGCTTGGCGGCACCATGCATCTGAAGGCGTTGCGCGCGCGGATCCCATTCTGCAAGAAGTCCCCGATTTTCCATCGGCATGGCTGTCTGGCGCTGTGTCGAGAAATGCCCGCGAACAATGACAGCAG
>CAIZGQ010000478.1 GCA_903932565.1 uncultured Hyphomicrobiales bacterium | reverse complement strand
TCTGTCCGCGACCCCGTGGCGTAATCTTCACGACACGGGGATATAAACAGCATGGCATTTTTGATTTACGGCGCAACGGGTGCGATTGGCAGTTCTGCTGCGCGACATTTGGTTGCCGCTGGCCACAAGGTTCACGTGTCGGCGCGCCATGCTGACAAACTTCAGGCGCTGGCTTCGGAGCTTGGCTGCACGTCGACGGCGGGTGATCTCAGCGCGGACGGCACGATTGCTTCGGCCACGCAGGCGGCACTTGATGACTCGGGTGCGCTGGATGGCCTCATTTATGCGGTTGGTAGCATCAATCTGAAGCCGCTATCGAAATTAACGCAGGCAGATTTCCATCGCGATTTTGAGGTGAACGCCCTGTGGGCTGTGCAGGCCGTGCAAGCGGCAGTTCCCGCGCTGAAGCTGTCGCCCACCACGGCCAGCATCGTCTTGTTCTCCACCATTGCCGTGGGCCAAGGGTTTACGGCACACGCCTCCGTCAGCATGGCCAAGGGTGCCGTGGAGGGTCTGACGAGGGCCCTTGCCGCGGAACTTGCTCCTAAGGTGCGCGTCAATTGCATTGCCCCGTCGCTGGTGCGTAGCGATCTCTCAGCAGCACTCGTCAACAATGAGGCCATGGCAAAGGCCATTGCGGCCATGCATCCGCTACCCCGATTGGGTGAAGGTGAAGATATCGGCCCGTTGGCAGCGTTTCTTGCGGGTCCGCAGTCTGGCTGGATGACGGGCCAGGTGCTGCATGTGGACGGCGGCCGCAGCTCCGTCCGCACAAAAGGCTGACATCACCCCAGTGTTGAGAGGATCGGAAACGTTTCGAGCAGCCAGTACGACAGCGTCTGCATGCCGCCGGTGAGAAAGCCGATGCCGGTCACGATCAGCAGCACGCCGACGACGCGTTCGACCATGGCAAAGTGCTTTTTGAAGCTCGCGAGAAACCGGAAGAACGGCTCGATGGCGATGGCCGCAATGAGAAATGGCACACCAAGCCCAGCCGAGTAGACGGCAAGCAAACCTGCGCCGCGCGCCACCGTGTCCTCGGATCCCGCAACCGCAAGGATCGCTGCCAGAATTGGTCCGATGCAGGGCGTCCAGCCAAAGGCAAACGCCAACCCCATGGCATAGGCACCCCACAGGCCGAGGGGCTTGTTCACCTGCAGCCGGGCCTCGCGATACAAAAACGTGAATTTCAAGACCCCGAGAAAATGCAGGCCCATCAGGATGATCCCGGCCCCGGCGACAAAGGACAGGATCTGCAGATTGCTGCGCACCACCTGCCCAAAGACAGAGGCAGACGCCCCCAGTGCCACAAAGACCGTCGTGAAACCCGCAACAAAAAGGATCGCTGCCAGCGCCACATCACGCCGTGCCCGCGTGACGCCTTCGACTGACAGCTCCTCCAGCGTCGTCCCGGCAATATAGGTGAGATAGGGCGGGACAAGTGGCAGCACGCAGGGGCTGAGAAAGCTCAGCAGACCAGCGGCAGCGGCGGCGGGAATGGTGACGTCAGGTGCCATGGGGCGGGGTGTAGCGGCTTGGCGCGCGAAGCGAAAGCCACGAAACCGCGAGGGGGCGTGATCTCTGCCTTGCGCCGTCGCCGCAGGTGTGGGAAGCCCGCGTCAGAACATCAGCAGGAGGGCAGGGCCCATGGCAAAGGTTGCATTTCTCGGGTTGGGCGTCATGGGCTTTCCCATGGCTGGGCACCTCGTCGCCAAGGGCCACGAGGTCACCGTCTACAATCGCAATGCCGCCAAAGCCGCTGCCTGGGTCGCCAAGCACGGTGGTCGTGCGGCTGCAACCCCGGCCGAGGCGTCTGCGGGCCAGGACATCGTGTTCGCCTGTGTCGGCAACGACGCTGATCTGAAGTCGGTTGTGCTGGGGGAGACAGGTGCCTTTGCTGGCATGAAGCGGGGTGCGCTGTTTGTCGATCACACGACAGCCTCCGCCGAAGTCGCCCGTGAACTCAATGCCGAGGCTGAG
>CAIZGQ010000477.1 GCA_903932565.1 uncultured Hyphomicrobiales bacterium | reverse complement strand
TCGAACGAACGCGTGCTTGATACCAAGTCCGCGTCCTCAAATCGAGGAGAAATCAACTCGCGTAGCCGGGTTTTGTGACAACGCGCGCCGCGACCGCCCCTGTCACAGATCCAGAACAATCGTTCCTGATGTGCCACGCGAGACACAGACCATGATGGCGCGAGCGCGCTCCTCGTCCGTGAGCGCTAGATCGCGATGGTCAACATCGCCATCGAGGAGCCCCGTCCGGCACGAGCCGCAGGTGCCGCTTTCGCAGGAGCTTGCAACCTCGCACCCGTGCGCGCGCAGCGCATCGAGGAGACTCACGTTGGCCGGCACGTCGATGACGTCGCCCGAGCGCGCGAGCTCGACCTGAAAGGCGACATTGTCGGCCCGCGCGGCGGTCGCATCACTGAACGCTTCAAAGTGGATGGCTTTGGCAGACCAATGCCCGGTCATGTCGCGCACAGCATCCATCAGCGGGCGCGGACCACAGCAGTAGACATGAGCACCGGTTGGCCGTTCAAAAACGGGCCAGAGATCATAGGCGTTGGCGGGGTCGCCTTGATCGTGATGCACGACGACCCGGCCACGCATGGCGGGCGTCGTCAGCATCTCGCGAAACGCCGTCGTCTCGGGGTTGCGGCTCAAATAATAGAGCTTGAAGCGCGGCCCGCCCTCGTTGGTGAGATGGTGGATCATCGACAGGATCGGCGTGATGCCGATGCCGCCCGCCACGAAAATGTATCCGGCCGCATTGGGGACGAGTTCAAAATCGTTCTGCAGCGGGCCCACTTGCAGGAGATCGCCAATTTTCGTGTCATCATGCAGGCTGATGGAGCCGCCGCGCCCGGCCGTTTCGCGTTTCACTGTGATGACATAGCGATCCGTTTCCGCGGGATCGTTGCTGAGCGAATATTTGCGCAGCATCCCGTTGGGGACCTCGATGCTCAGATGTCCGCCGCAGGTAAAGGGGGGCAGGTCCAGCCCATCAGGATGGCGCAGCTCGAAGGACACGATGCCCTCGGCAACCTCGTCTTTCTGGCTCAGCCGGAGGCTCATCATCGCCATCAGCATCCTCCCCGATTGTTGTTGCCAAAATGATTAGCTGACTAAGCATTAGAGAGCAAGGGAGTGCTTGACCGGCCCTGCTGACGGCCTCACGCCTCTGCGCGCGCTCCGAGCCAACGTGCGTCAGAGCGGCTAGACGCAGCCTTCAGGGAAAACTCCTAAGGTTGCTTACGAACTTAAGCTCTGAGCGCGATGGCGCTGACAAGCCGCCCGTAATCGGGCTCGGCGCGGTGCACCGACCGCCGGTAGGAATAGAAACGCTCAGCGTCGGCATAGGTGTCGAGACCCAGGTTCTCGAACGAAGCAATACCCAACGCTGTCAGCCGGTCGCCGATGAAGCCAGGCAGATTGAAATAGGCGTGGCCGGCTTTCCCGGAAGGCTCGAAGAAACCCTCGTTACGAGCGGCGGATTCAATGAAGCGCGCTTTAAATTCCGGCCCAACTTCGTAGGATTTTGGCCCGATGGTGGGGCCGAGCGCCGCAACGATCCGGCCACGCTGTGCGCCCATTTTTTCCATGGCCGTGAGTGTCGCCTCCAGCACGCCGCCAAAGGCCCCGGCCCATCCCGCATGCGCCGCGCCGATCACCCGCGCCCGTGGGTCGCAAAACAGGATCATTCCGCAATCAGCCCCCGTGACACCGAGCGCCAGTCCCGGCGTTGACGTGACCAGCGCATCGCAGCGCGGCCGGGCATCATCCGCCCAAGGCCGATCCACAATCAGCGCTGTGGGGGAGTGGATCTGATAGGGCACCAGCAGCCGGTCCCGTTCAATCCCCAAGGCCAGCGCCATGCGGGCGCGATTTTCGGCAACAGCGTCTGGCACATCACGCGAGCCAACACCGCCGTTGAGGCTGGCATAAATGCCCACTGACACGCCACCAGCGCGGGTAAAAAAGCCATGGGTCACGCCTTTCAAATCGGCAAGGCGGGTGCTGGTGAGAAACGGCGCGGAGGGTTGCAAGGTCTTAACTCCCGATCATCTCATCTGGCTGAAATCCGGCCGGCACGCCAAGGCTCTGCGGGGCCACACACAAGACCTTAAACAGGCTTCCCATGCCAGGGGCTGGCTCTGCCCCTGCCCCTGGCTCCGGCGAGCGCCGTGTCAGCCGCGCCAGCGCGAGATCGATGGCAGCGGCCTGCTCGGGCGTGGCGCGACGCTTCAAGCTTGTGGCGCGTGCCTCGATGCCAAGCCTGTGCAGAAACTCGCCCTGCCCGACAGGGCCGAAGGCCTGCAAGCCGGCGCGATGGGCGGCGCGCGCTAGAGCGGAAAAATCCACATGCGTCGTGAGGTCAGCCTCGCCCGGCTCGGCCAGCGGCTCGACCGCCTTGTGGGCCTTCAAAGCCTGCAGCGTCTCGCCG
>CAIZGQ010000476.1 GCA_903932565.1 uncultured Hyphomicrobiales bacterium | reverse complement strand
CTTGTTGATGCCCTGCAGCTCGTTCATCCAATAGGTCACAGCAACCTTGCGCTCGCTGGCATCGCCCTCGCGCAGGAAGTTCCAGGCCGCCCAGGCTGCTTTGCGCTTGGGCATGAGCCCGGCATCACGATGCAGCCAGACATCGTTGTCAGAATAATTGCAGGCGCCAAGGATGGCGCGTTCCTGATCATCAGCGTCGGCCAGCATCGCCAGCGCGTCGGGTGCATGGGCACCAATCACAACCTGGTCGAAGATTTCGCAACGCCCGGTCTCGTCGGTGACTTCAACACCATTGGCGAGCCGCCGAACGGACGTGACGCCAGATGACAAGCGCAGTTTATTGCCAAAATGCGCAACCAGTTTTTTGACATAGCTGCGGCTGCCGCCCGTCACAGTGCGCCAGATCGGGCGTTGCCATTGCAGCAGACAATGATTGTCGAAAAACTCAAAGAAGCTTCGGGCCGGAAAATCAAGCATCTGCTTGGGCGATGTCGACCAGATGGCCGCGCCCATGGGCACCAGGTAATTGTCGCGAAGGTTGTTGGAGAACTTGTATCGCGTGAAGTAATCGCGCAGCGTGCCTTCGCCGACGGTGCCGCCGCGCACATCAAGCGTGGCCTGCTTTTGGAACTTCAGAATTTCGAGTAGCATCTTGAGATGCTTGGGCGAAAAGAAATTGCGGCGCTGGGCAAACAGCCCGTCCACCACATCAAGCCCGTTGCGGTCCAAGCCACCGTCGCGGCCGCACCATTCGTAGCGACCAAGGTCAGCCGAGACGGAAAAGCTCATGGATGACATCTGGGTTTCGACACCCAGAAATTCCATCATCGCAGTAAAGTTTGGGTAGTTCTGCTCATTATAGACAATAAACCCCGTATCGACCGGGATCTTATGACCGTCGTAATCCACATCAACGGTGGCGGAGTGTCCCCCTGGACGATCCGACTTTTCGTAAATGACCACATCATTGGTGGCATTTCCCAAAGTCAGAGCGAGGGCGGCGGCATTTCCAGCGATACCAGACCCGATAATGGCAATACGCATGAGCAAACAGAACCTTTGGGTGAACGCTTCTAGCTACGTGGCGGGCTTGGCGTGAGTTTCAGATCGGCGTGCGTTTCAGATGGCTGAGAGTTTCATGATATGGGCAGCACAACAGATCAATCCGTAAATCGCGTTCACCATGTCAGGCTGAAACAGCGGTCCCGTTGAGCTCGGCAAATGCCGCCAAGGCTCGCTCCCGGGCTTTTGGATGATCGACAATGGGCTCTGGATATGTGTCGCCGAGTTTCACGCCAGCCGCAATCAGCATCTGCGGTGGCGCTTGCCATGGTGCATGGATGTCCGATTTCGGCATGCGCGCGAGTTCCGGCACAAAGCGGCGCACGTAGTCCCCATTGGGATCAAATTTCTCGCCCTGCAGGATCGGGTTGAAGATGCGGAAATAAGGCGCAGCATCCGCGCCCGAGCCCGCCACCCACTGCCAGCTTGCCGCGTTGTTGGCCGGATCAGCGTCGCAAAGGGTGTCCCAGAACCAGTCCTCGCCCGTGCGCCAGTCCACCATCATGTGCTTGATCAGAAAGGATGCGACGATCATGCGGACGCGGTTGTGCATGAACCCGGTGGTCCAAAGCTCGCGCAGTCCCGCGTCGACAATTGGGTAGCCGGTCTGTCCGCGCTGCCAGGCAACCACGTCCTGCGGACGGGGATGTTTCCATGGAAACGCATCAAACCTTGGGTTGTAGTTCTTGCGGGCGAGCTCTGGATTGTGGAACAGCAAGTGGTAGGCAAACTCACGCCACGCGACCTCGGACAGGAACTTGCCAAGGCTCTTGTCCTGCTCTGGCCGACGCGCCGCTGCGTGTTTGGCGGCGTGCCAGACCTGGCGGGGGGAAATTTCGCCGAACCGCAGATGTGGGGAAAGTTTTGACGTTGAGGGCTTGTCTGGCCGGTCCCGCTCGTCGGCGTATGTGCGGACCGGGCCCTCGAGGAACGCCTCAAGACGCGCCTTTGCCCCGGCTTCGCCCGGCTGCCATTCGTCCCGCAGGCCACCCGCCCAATCGGGCTTGGTGGGAAGCAGGCCGAGATCGTCCAAATCAATGCGCGCAGGTGCGCCCTTGGGCCAGTCGGCAGCGGGTATGGCTTTGGGTGCAGGCAGCGGCTGGGGAATGGCAACCTGCCCCTGCAGAGCGCGCCAGAATGGCGTGTAGACCCGGAAGGGTCCGCCTGTCTTGGTGGTGAGATCCCAGGGGCGGTGAAGCAGCAGGCCATCATGGCTGACGGCCTGAATTCCCGCTTCTTTCAACTTGGATTTCAAAGCCGCATCGATATCGCGTTCCGGCTGGCTGATGCGTCGGCTCCAATGGATCGCACTGGCGTTCGCGGCGGTTGCGAGTTGGGTGATCAGGCTTTCCTGGGGGCCGCGCAGGATATCCAGACGCCCGCCGCGGGCTTTCAGATCCTTGGAAAGTGAGACGAGCGCGTGGTGCAGCCACCAGCGGCTGGCGCCTCCCAACGGGCGAACGCCGGGTGTGGCCTCGTCGAGCACGTAAATCGCCAGGATCGGCGCATCATCTTTCAGCGCGGCGGTGAGGGCTTCATGATCGCTCAGCCGGAGATCGTCCCGGAACCAAAGGATGACCGGGGACTTCGAAACGCGACCAACCATCTGACTTTTTGCCCCTGAGCGCAGCACAACTCTGCCGCAAAACTAACGGAAACCATCAGCTTCACTCAAGGGCTACGAAACTGCTGCGACACCGGATTGCCGCAGGGCATTGCGCCGCGTGCCATAGGGCATTCACCCGATCAGGCGTGGCGCAAGGGGGCGGGGGTCTAGTTCAGCGCTGCCAGACGGCCGCGCGCCGCCTCGACGCCGCCATCAGCTGCCTGTTGATACAGGGCTTTCGCTCTGTCCGGATCGGCTGTCAGGCCACGAACCTTCAGCCTGGCCAAGACGCTGGGATCATAGGTTTGCGCGAGTCCGAAGACAGCTGTCATGTCGCCAGCGTCTGCCGCGCGGGACAGGATCAGGCGGGCTGCATCAATGTTGCCGGATTTGATCGCCTGTTCGGCGCGGGTCGCCATTTGCTGGAGCGTGGCAGAATCGAGTGCTGGCTCCGCCGCAGGCAGCGCTTCGGGCGCGGTTGCGATTGTCTCGCCCGAACCTGGCGCGGTCGCTGCGTACAATTCGGCGGGCGCATTGATCATGTGCTCATTGGCGTTGAGCGCGACAGTCAGGGCAACCATGGTTGCGCGGATGGCATCGCTGTCGCCGATATCGACGTGTGCAGCACGTGCGGGTGCAACGTCCATGCGTCGGTGAACGGTGGCGAGCTGCCTGAGGGACTCCATGTGCCTCATCGTGCTCTGGATTGTTCCGGAAAAGTGACCCGTCGCCACACCAGCGCCAAGACTCACCGTCGCGCCGGCCAAAATTCCGGTCACAACCAACTTCATCGACTTCGACCAAGACATTCCAGACCCGGACATCCGTGACCGGCTATGGCCCGTGCGAAGCACCGGTCTGCGGTTTGGCTTCATGGACAAGGTCAGTGCGACCGACCGCGGTGCGTGCGATTCCATATCTTGAACTCCTTCAGAAGTTGATCCTGATCCGCATGGCTCAAGTTTTCGCCGTCGGGACCTGCGGCGGATCCCTTTTTGCTGGCGATAAATCGATCAAACGGCGTGTCCGACGTCGCGACAAAACCCTCAGCGTCCGCATCCTTGACCGGTGGGGCGCTGGAATTGTCAGCCGTCTGGTCAGGTGTTGCCTGCGGGGATGGATCAGCCTGGGCGTTGGACTGGGCATCTAGCCCGGTCTCAGGCTTGGCCAGCTCATCCTGCGCAGGCGCGAACCGATGCCAACCGGGGACGGTTGCGGCCAAATTCACATCGCGCCATTTGGGATGCCGG
>CAIZGQ010000475.1 GCA_903932565.1 uncultured Hyphomicrobiales bacterium | reverse complement strand
GGAGCGTTGGCCTAACAGAATCAACCCATCGAGTCCAGCGCATCTGCCTCATTCCGGGATGTTTCGCGGAGGCGGCGTTTGGCATGAGCTGTGAGCGACACGAGCTGTGAGCGACGCTCTGGGGCGGTACGACGACCATTGCAACGCCCCGGAGGCCAGTGGTACCCCATAGAGCAAGCGTGGCCTGGCGCCATATTTTTCTCATTCTGTGGAATGCAACGACCCAACCATGCCCACCAAAACCCCTCAACCTGATGCGAGCGGCCCAGCAGTCGGACATGAAACCGCAGCAAGCGGCGCATCGGCGCTGGACCGGGCGGCCGAAAAGGCCCGCCAACGGGAGCAGGCACGCGAGACGCGGCTGGCGAGTGCCTTGCGGGAGAACCTGCTTCGTCGTAAGGCGCAGGTGCGTGCGCGAGCGGGGCAGCATGCAATACAACCCGAGCCTGCAGGATTATCCGACCCGGATACGAGCAGCACAACCAAGATGACCGGGCCGACGCCCGTCTGTGAGGACTGATGGATCGCATCCGCATTGTGGGAGGCCAGGAACTGCGGGGCGTGATCCCGATTTCCGGTGCCAAGAACGCCGCCCTGCCCCTGATGATCGCCTCGCTTCTCACGGATGGAAAGCTGACGCTGGAGAACGTGCCGCGTCTCGCCGACGTCAACATGCTGATCCGCATTCTGGGAAACCACGGCGTCGATCACACAGTGAACGGCAAGCGCATTGGTGACGAGCCCTATGCCGGCCAGACATTGCATCTGGATGCACGCAACATCGTCGATACGACCGCTCCCTACGAACTTGTGTCGCGCATGCGTGCAAGCTTTTGGGTCGTGGCCCCTTTGCTCGCCCGCCTCGGCGTCGCCAAGGTGTCCCTGCCTGGCGGCTGCGCCATCGGCACACGCCCTGTCGACTTCCTCCTCATGGCACTCGAAAAGCTGGGGGCAGAGATCGAGATCGACAGCGGCTATGTGATCGCCAAAGCCCCCAACGGCTTGAAGGGTGCCGAGATCGACTTTCCGAAAGTCACCGTCGGCGGCACCCATGTCGCGCTGATGGCGGCCTCGTTGGCGCATGGCTCGACGCTCATCAAGAACGCCGCGCGGGAACCCGAAGTGGTCGATCTCGCCGATTGCCTGATCAAGATGGGCGCGCGAATCACCGGTGCTGGCACATCGACAATCGAGATTGAGGGTGTCACCCGCCTGTCGGGCGCGACTCATTCCGTCCTGCCGGACCGCATTGAGACTGGCACCTATGCCATGGCGGTTGCCATGACGGGTGGCGACGTGGTGCTGGAAAATACGCGGCCCGATCTGCTGCAGGCAGCGCTCGATGTGCTGGAACAGACAGGCACCTCGGTCACGACCACGAACACCGGCATCCGCATCCGGCGCAACGGCGGCGGCATTCAGGCCGTCGATGTTACGACGGATCCGTTTCCGGGCTTTCCCACCGATCTGCAGGCCCAGTTCATGGGCCTGATGACGCGAGCACGCGGCACATCGCGGATCAAGGAAACGATCTTTGAGAACCGCTTCATGCACGTGTCAGAGCTCGCCCGCTTTGGCGCACACATCCGGCTCGAAGGCGACACGGCCATTGTCGATGGCGTGGACAAGTTGAAAGGTGCGCCCGTGATGGCGACCGATTTGCGTGCCTCGGTGTCGCTTGTGATTGCCGCGCTCGCTGCGCAGGGCGAGACCATCGTCAATCGCGTCTACCATCTCGATCGCGGCTTTGAACGGCTGGAAGACAAGCTTGTCGCCTGCGGCGCGATTGTGGAGCGCCTGTCGTCTGGTGAGGGGTGAGCTTCACTAACAGGCGCCATTCAATGCGTCCGGCGTAAAACACAAAAAAACGCCCCTGATCAGATCAGGGGCGTTTTTTGTTTGGGGGCCACCAGGGCGGCCCAATCATATTGTGACTTACTTCACTACAACCTTCGCACCGAGCTTCACGCGGTTGTAGAGATCGATCACGTCAATGTCGCGCATGCGGATGCAGCCCGAAGACACCGAGTGGCCGATCTCTTCCGGCTCGTTGGTGCCGTGGATGCGGTACAGCGTGTCCTTGCCGTTTTCATAAAGGTAGAGCGCGCGGGCACCCAATGGGTTGTCCGGGCCGCCCGGCAGGCCGCCGGCATCATAGGTCGGCTTCAGGTGGGGCCAACGCTCGATCATTTCCTTGGGCGGCATCCAGCGCGGCCATTCGGCCATGCGCTGCACCGTCGCAGACCCGGTCCAGCCCGCTGCCTCCGAGCCGGTGGCAACCGGGTAGCGGATCGCGCGCTTGTTGGGCAGCGAGTAATACAGGAAGTTGTTCTTCGTATCGACGGTGATCGTGCCGGCGGCAGCGCCTGTCGGATCATCCATCATGTAGCGCTCTTTGGAGACATCGAGCGGGACGTTCGGCACCATGGCCAGAAACTTTGCATCCCGGGAATTCAGCGAAGGATCCGGCACGGATGCATAATTGGTCGGCGCACAACCGGCCAGGAAAGTTCCAAGCAGGCACATGCCCGCAATTGTAAGACCACGCATTGAATCAGCCCCGAGTCGCATTTCAGCTACAGAATGTCCTTTGTCCTACCATAGTCTCGCCCAGTGTCTGTGCCGCACGACACAAATTGATCAACCGTTGCACGGATGCGACACCCCTCGTCCCGCTTTGGTACACGCCATCCCAAAGGCGGAGCCTGACGCGCCGGGATCAGACTATAAAGGTCGAGATTTTCGTCTAAAACTGGGGGTGAGGCATAATATTGCCAAAGCCAAAGCCCCGGATCGCCCTTGAACACGCTCCTTCTCAGCCACCCTGCTTCGTTGCGCCACGACATGGGTCCGGGCCATCCAGAGCGGCCAGACCGTATCCGGGTGATTGAGCGCATTCTCGAGCATGAGAAATTCCAGACACTGATTCGCGATTTGGCGCCACAGGTCAGCCGGGAGGCAATCCTTCGGGTACACCCAGCTGAACATCTCGCCCTGCTCGAAGCACGCGCGCCCAGCGAAGGCTTTGCCGAGATCGATGCCGACACGCGCATGTGCCCCGACACGCTGGAGGCTGTGCTTCGGGCTGCAGGTGGTGCGATGCAGGCGGTGGATGAGGTGATGACGGGCCGGGTGGCCAATGCTTTTGTCGCGATGCGACCGCCGGGCCATCACGCTGAGCGCGACAAAGCCATGGGCTTCTGCTTCCTCAACAATGTCGCGATCGCCGCCCGCCATGCGCAAAAAACGCACGGGGCGGAACGCGTCGCCATCATCGATTTTGACGTTCATCACGGCAACGGCACGCAGGACATTTTCTGGGCTGACCCCAGCGTGCTCTACGCCTCGACGCACGAGATGCCGCTTTATCCCGGCACCGGGGGAGCCACCGAAACGGGCGAGTTCGAAACGATCGTCAACGCGCCCCTCGCATCCG
>CAIZGQ010000474.1 GCA_903932565.1 uncultured Hyphomicrobiales bacterium | reverse complement strand
ATTGATATTGAAATAGTAGAAATACCGGAGTTTTGTAATATTCAAGATAAATCATCAAATATATCTTAATTAATTTTTATGAGTGAACGGCTTGATAATTTGAAAAATGTAAAATATCGACAATGCCAGTATAGCAATTGAGAAAATTTCCATTAATTGGTTGTTGTCTTCGAGCCCCGTGTTTCCGATATAATTGCTTGTCGCGCAACCGATAGCCGGTGGTGCGTAATGCCAGATTTTGTCGGCCGTCGAAGTCTCTCCGGCAGACCGCTGCAAAAAAATAACAGTGAGGCCAGCGAAAACGGCAATCGCCAACCAATCGAAGACCGTTTGCATAGATCAATATCCAATTTTCGATGCCCATCTCCATGGGGAATGCGGGACTTGGCGGACGATGAGCGACAGTTTTCGCACCAGAAAATTTGGGAACCGCAAGAAGCACGTTTGTAGGCATCTGCTGCCATGTCAATGCAGTGAAACCCGCGAAGCTCTCGGCATAGCGCTAGAGCATTCTCCGAACTGACTGAGTCGTTGGGGATTCCCAAATCAGCGGGGTTCTGATTCAAAATGCAGGCTGGTGATGGAGGCCGGCTTGCATGAGTAAAGCACTGTCGGTGGATTTACGGGACTGGGTTGTTGCGGCGGTCGAAGGTGGAATGTCCTGCCGTCAAGCGGCGGTTCGATTTGGCGTCAGCGCGTCTAGCGCGATCCGCTGGCGGATGTTGGCCCTCACCAAGGGTGATGTCCGCCCCGGTCCCCTCGGCGGCGACCGGCGATCTCAGCGGGTCGAAGCGCACGCGGAGATGATCCTGGCCCTGCTGGACAAGAAGCGTGACGGCACTTTGGAGGAGATCCGCTCGGGCCTTGCCGAGCACGGTGTCGCGGTGAGTATGGGGACACTTTGGAGGTTCCTGGATCGGCGGAAGATCACGCTAAAAAAAAATCGGCGCACGCGGACGAGCAATCCCGACCCGATGTCTTGAGGCGGCGGCAAGCCTGGTTCGACGCACAGCTGGATCTTGATCCGGGCAAGTTAGTCTTCATCGACGAGACAGGCGCCACCACGAAAATCGCTCGTCGCCATGGGCGCGCGCGACGCGGCGAACGTCTGCGGACGAGCGTTCCTCACGGGCACTGGAAGACGACCACCTTCATCGGCGGACTACGGCTGACGGGGATTACGGCGCCGATGGTCCTGGATGGCCCGATGACCGGCGAATGGTTCAAAGCCTACGTGGAGCAGATCCTCGTTCCGACCCTGCGGCCTGGCGATATCGTCATCCTCGACAATCTGCCGGCCCACAACATCGTTGGCGCAAGGCTTGCTATCGAGGCCGTCGGAGCCAGTATGCGCTTCCTCCCGCCGTATAGCCCCGACTTCAACCCCATCGAAAACGCCTTCTCCAAGTTCAAGGCGTTCCTGCGAAAGGCTGCCGCCCGCACGGTCAACGAACTCTGGGTCGCCATCGCAGAAGCCATCGAAACCTACAGCCCCACCGAACGCGCTAACTACTTCGCCGCCGCCGGATACGATGCAGACTGAATGGAAAATGCTCTAGTGCGGTTGATGCAGGTTGGAGGTTAGCGTGAATGGGTATTTTGAGCGATACAGCAGCGCGGATGTTGCCTGCTCACAGCTTTGAACAAGTCTCTTGCAGGCTTTTCGACAAGGAACCAACTCAGGCTTCCTGCGACGAAAGCGCCTAGAAGTGCTTCTGCGGCCAGTCTATGGGGATCGATGTTGCGATCGTACCAGAGGATCAGCGACGCGATCGGCCAGCCGTAGAGATAGACGCCATAGCTGATATCCCAGCGATCGTTGATGCGTTGAAGCGCCCCAATCTTGGCCTGGAAGGCCAGCGAGAAGACGCAGTAGCTTCCCAGCGTGATGACGGCCACGTCTGGTAGTGTGTTAGTCCGCACTAGAACCAGCAATAAGGCCCCGGCTAACGCAACCGACAGAGGTCCTCGGCCGAAGATAAGGTTGTCTCGAAAGTGGAAAAAGAACGAACCAATAATGAATGATGCTGTTAAATCAATAGAGTCATGAATATTGCCCAAAAAGTATTCGGCGTGAAGTTGATGATCCAGGCGATTTTCGAAAAGCCGAAATTCAGAAATGAGCCCAAGGGCGCTTATAGCGAGAAGTACCGATCCGAATACTGTTATAGCGTGCCGAATTCGAGGCTGTATTTAACGCTGGCGGCATCCATTTCCGTCTCATCGTGGAATTTCACGCCTGGACGCAGATGAATGAGCAGTGTTTTGGGGTCGGTGTATT
>CAIZGQ010000473.1 GCA_903932565.1 uncultured Hyphomicrobiales bacterium | reverse complement strand
CAGCCTACCCGGCGCAAAGTCCGATCTGCCCGTGAGGTGAAATGTAGATATCTCCCCGGAGTTCTTGTTTTTCCGACCTTGGTGCCGTCGTGAATTTCTACCCATGAGACCGATCTTAATGGCTGAATGTTACCTTCAAGGTCGCATATCGAAGCGGGGGGTCAAGCCTGAGTGTTTTCGGTTAAAAGGCTTCACTACGCATGACAGCAATAACTGTCTGGGTGATTCTTGCTTTTTCGTCCGCGCAGCATAGTGATATTGAATAACTTCAAGATGACGTGTAGAAATATAGTATAATTAATATTTATAATGAAATAGTCTGTTGTCCATGCAACCGGGCCGCAACTTTAATTGATGATTATCACTCAATTAATTTCTGCCGAACGGGAAGGTTAGAAACCCTGAAGAGCGCAAACTCCGACGAGCATTTGCGCGACAGCTTGCCCCCATTCCGTGGTACCAAAAACGGTGCAGTGACCGCATCGCATCTGGCATTCACCTAAATGGGATGCCATCCACCGATAGCTGCTCGGACCACCTCCGCACGAGGCTCATTCGTTCAGCCGTTCACTGCCGCTATGATCTCTGCGCCAAGCTGGCGCGTGTTCTTCAGGTTGTCGTTTTCATTCAGGACACTGATCCCCAACTCCTTGCCTATATCGCGAAGAACCGGCTTGGTGACAGACTGTCGAACGCCGTTTACCTCGACGACAATCGTTCCATTTTCGAACTGGACCACCCGCCGATTACCGACTGTCGCCTCGTCGGTGATCTGCAAGTCGTCGAGCGGACGCAACTTCTTGCGGGGTTTGATGGCGTAGGTGAGATCGGCACCGTTTTCCTTGCACTTGCCGATGATCTCCTCGGTCATGCCATCAAACACTTCTTCGATTGACACTTCGTCGCCGTCAACATTGATCCGCAGGATCATAACGCGGTCAACCACGGCGAGGGTGTTCTTGTTGAACGTGACGTGATTGGATGAGGTCACGGTCTTCACGGACACGTGCTCGTTTTCCGAACTCACGACATCATAGCCCTTCTGGTTCACGGCAAGAGCCATCTGACCGCGGGTGATCATCGCCGCATATAGCTCGCCGATTCGACCAGAGAGGTGCCCCAGGCTCGCGGGATCAACTCTCCATTGCAGTTCCTTCTTGAACCAGGAGAGCGCTTCGCCGAGGGACTGAATGATTTCGACTTGCGTGAGTGGTTTCGACATACGTCCTCCAGTGCCATGGCAAGCGTTGTTTGGGTACATGCCACGGCTATGACCGTCCAGACCACCGCGATGAACGGAACCGCGGGCCCGCGGACGTGACCGGACTTCCGCGCGCAACAGCGTCGGCCACTAGTTCGTCGAACAACGGAAAATCGGCCCCTCTCGATCGCCCAACGCACACCACGAAGACCACCTCGCCTGCAAGATGCTCCCGGATCAAGTCTTCAGGAATGTCGGGGCGACGGTCGACGAATTGCATTCAGAAACAATCGCAGATCCCCGACCGCGCAAGAAGGGTTAACGCGAATCCTTAGTGAGGGTTGGCCGACCGAGGAAACGCAAGCGCCGTGCCGGCAGAAGAACAAGAATTGGGGCATCCACCTCTTGACTCACTGTTCGAATACGCGCTTGGATGCGCCACAGCGTTGATACACATAAGTCATCCTAAGCTTTCGTAAGTTCTTGATTTTATTGAATTACTGACGGGTGGAATATAGTCCCTCCCTCTCCGCCAATTCAGCTTCGTAGACCTCTTCCTGTTTTCGCAAGCTCAAGATTCCAGCTTCAAAATTCAGCGCCACGTTCCAGCCGTAATTTTCATGGCACAGCTTCATTTGAACAAACCTAAGCTGTTACATGACTTTGCTTGCACCTACGCCCCTCACATCCGCGGAGCCCCTGCCTGGCGCTTGGCGGGATGCAATTGTCCTTGCTTTGGCGGTTCAGTTTGCCGTTTGGGGGCTTGGGTCGATCCTTTTCCTGACGAACCTCCATTATGACACCCTGGAGCTCATATACTGGGGCCGTGACTGGACGCTGGGCTATGGCAAGCACCCCCCGCTTGGAACCTGGATCGTTGACCTCACGCAGCGGATAGGTGCCCTGCCGATCGTCTCGGTTCTGGTCCTGGGACAACTGACTGTCTCGGTTTCGGCTGCCCTCATCTGGCTGACGGTCCGATTGATGGCCTCGCCTCGCGCGGCGGCCTTTGCCGTCATCGTCTATCTCGCGTCACCGGCATCAACCTACTTTTCCGTGCAGGTGAATCACAATTCACTGCTGATGCCATTCTGGTGCGCGACGCTTTATTGCGCGATGCGCTTCTTCATTCGACAGGACCGCATCAGCGGCGCGTGGATGGGACTTGCGGCCGCCCTTGCGATGCTGGTCAAATATGAAGTGGTGTTTTTGTTCGGCACCCTGTTCGTTCTCGCCGTCACTGAGCAAAAGTTCAGGTCTGTGTTCAGATGTCAGGGGGCGTGGATCGGTCTGTTCGTGTTTTCCATCGTGCTGGGACCGCATATCTGGTGGCTCGTGAGCCACGATTGGTCCGTGCTGATTTATGCCGTGGATGCCATGCGGACAAGCGGATGGTACGGCCTTTTAAAAACCGCCAACGATGTCGTTGTTGGGCAGGCGGCCTTGCTCATTGGGCCGGTCCTTATTTACGTGATCGGGCGCTGGATCGGCGTGAGGTTCATTCACCGGGACGCCAGTTGGTTGCCATTGATTCTGGCCTTTGGCCCGTCAGCCTTTATGCTTCTGGGCGCGTTGCTGACACAGCAAGACCCTCGGCAGGGATGGACGATCCCCTTTGCTCCTAATATCGCGATTGCCGTTGCAATCGCCTTCACGGTTGAGACGACACGCCCACAGGACAGCCTTCCTTCGGTCTGGGGTTATCGCGCGGCCCTTCTCTCGGTGGCGCAGTTCATACTTTTCGTCGGCTTTCTCATGGGGCGCGATGCTTTTGGACATCCGGTGATCGCTTATGAATTGCAATCGCGGAAACTCGCCGAGATGGTGACCGAGGCCTGGGAGGACCACCATGAGGGACCGCTTCGCTGTCTCGTCATCGCGCAAGGTTCGGTGGCTGCCTCGGTTGTCTTGTGGTTGGACGATAGGCCAAATTTCGTGGACCTGTCGTCGAACTATTGGGCCCGCCTCGAGCAAATCCAGTCCTGTGGAAGCGTGGGCGCGGTCGCGATTTCAACGGGAGCAGCGGACGACATCAAGATACGGCGCGCGTTCCCAAACTCTTGCCCCGACGCCAAACGAGTCATGATCCCAACCCATTTCGGCGGACTCAGTTCGCGGGTGCCTGTCAGCTTAACCTATGTTCCGCCGCTGGCAGAAAAAGGCGCATGCGCAGAACGCGATTGAGCGTCTGCAACGAAGAAGCAATGGCAGGAAGCCCGCCGTTCGGGATCGTCCACATACTCACTGCACTTCGCCTGGCACCGACGCGCAAAAATGCGCCGGCGTGCGGCGCTCATTGTGCTGTCGATTGAAGATTTGACCCAAGGGAATTCCCCTGCTGACGCAAGGTCATTCACCTGAATTCCTCAATTCAAATTTAGATACGACCTAATTCAAAAGCCATTGTTACGCTTAACGACCTATTCATAAGCTGCTGCTAGACCTTGACTATTGACTGTTTAACCGATTGCAAGGCCTGACATGGCGTCGAACGTCTAAGTTCTTGCGACCTTTTTTTGGGACGTTCTGAACGTGCGCGAGCCCAGCCTTTCGATTGCAAAAATGATCGCGGCATTTGCCCGTAAGTTCCGAAGCGCAACCAACGGCAATGTTGCTCTTGTGGCCTCGATCTCGATGCTTGCCATTTCTCTTGCGGCCGGTTCGTCATTCGACCTGGCACGGTCATACAACGCGCGACAAAAACTGTCTGAAGTGGCGCGGCTTGCCTGCCAGTACGCCGGGCGCGCCAGCATCGCGCAGATTGATACGGCGGCTTACTCTGGCTCCAACGCGGATGCTGCCTATTCCGCCAAAGTCACAAGTTTCATCTCAGCGACATGGGCCAATCAGAAACTTGGCCTGACGCAAACCAACGCAAGTCCCTTCACATTCACCCCGGGTGGCGCAGCGACGGTTAGCCTGTCAGCCAGCGTCACGACATCGTTTTTGAAACTCGCCAATATGTCGGCGATTCCGATCTCCGTCAGTCTGTATTGTTACGATGCGCCAACGCCGAGTGGCACAACGTCCGCCATGCCTGTGCAGGAAAGTTTTGAAAACACGAGCCTGTGCGGTGGCGGCTGGTGCCCAATTCAAAAAACCTACACCGGAAAGTACGGCAATAACTGGACGATCATGGGCTATTGCCTTGAAGTTGATCAGGTCGGGCTGATTAGCTCTACGGTCCCCGATGGCAATTTTTCCGCAGAGCTTGATTGCGACAATGGCAGCGGCACGGCCGGCAATTCGTCCATGTCCACGCAGGTCTATCTGACAGCCGGCAATTACGAGTTGCGGTATAATTATCGCTCGCGGGTGGACTATCCCAATTACAACCCGGTCTACATCTGTGGCTCGGCAGCCTCGGACGTCGCCTGGGCCAATGATACCTATTCGCCCACAGGACCGCTTTACACCTCGCTGCGAACCAATCAGATCAATGTCTATCTCGATGAGGGTAATGGCACGACGCCACCCACCCATTCGCAGATGTTCGGCGGAGCCGTTCTGGGTGGATCGAACCTGATTGATGTCTGTGTTTACTCGCCCACCTGGGTCGAGCGCAGCGTGCGCATCAAGATCACATCACCTGGCAATTACTGGCTGAGTTTTGCAGCAGACGGGCAGGATGATTCCTACGGCGGGCAGGTTGATAATATCCGCTTGTGTTCAGGCACGTGCACCGGAACAGTGCAGGACAATTTTCCAGCAGCCTGGGTTTCATCGCCCTTGTTGTTCGAGGACATGTTTGAAAGCCCCACCTGCTATTGCACGAATTTCGCATCGCAGATCAACTACATGGGCGATGCCTCAACATTCTATGGGACGAGCGGGACCAGCTCCTCAGGCTGGCCAAATGCCAGCGCCACCGGCTGGGCTGCTGCACCCTACAATCAGCTGAGCGTCATGTTTGGCAATGCGTACCAGTGGAATCAGGCGATTGTTCTGGCTGGGCCCAATTGGGACAACGCACATCCAACGACCAACAGACTTCTCAGTCGTCCGTTTCTGCTTGATCCGGGCTATTACAAAGTCACCTATGGCTATCTGTCGAACTTTTATTACCAGTCCGGCATCCAATCCGTCACCTGCCAGGCGGCACCGGCCTCGGGCAACATTTTTGGCAATGGCTACTCAGCCACACGAACAGCACAAAACCGTTACGGCCTTGGTGGAACTTATGATGGCTTTGCCAATCTTGTCAGCGTTTTCATGGCAAACGGCCAGCTCGTCAGCACCCCTGTGATCGGCGGCGCGTTGGGCTCGACAACAAGTTACAACAATCCCGATGGGACGGTCACGACGACGGCAAAGGTGCCGCCCGACAAAGTCACACTGACCAGTTACGATGCCACCGCCAGCAATCCGCTGATCGACGTTTGCCTCTATGCGCCATACTACAATTGGACCGGACGAACCACTTACGTGAAGATCACAAAGCCCGGCTTATATTGGCTGACATTTGCCGGTCAGTATGATGTGACCAATTCAAAATATGTGGGTGGTTCGGTCGATGACGTGAAGCTGACGGCCATGGGGAGTCTTACCATGAGTGGGGCACCCTCGAACGCGGTGACCATCCCGGTCCCAAATCCCCAACCAGGTGCCTCAACAAGTTTCACGGGCTTTCAGATCACGTCTGATCCACTGTCCGTTCCGGCACCAACCTTATGATGCGCCTGCACTCACGCGCCAGCACCTTCTTGCGGCGATTTGCGCGGCAGGACTCGGGCGCGACGGCGATTGAATTTGCCCTGGTGAGTTCGCCGCTTTTTTTACTGATCCTCGGGCTGCTGCAGGTCGGGCTTTATTATGCGACGCAAGCGGCACTCGATGGCGGCACGACAAAGACCGTGGAAGCGCTTCACACGTCCTTTCACACGGGGACATCTGCAACTCTGCCAACGGCAAGCGCGTTGAAGGCCTCCCTCGTCACCAATGCGGGTGGCCTCATCAACAACAACGCGTCTCTTCTGGTGGAAGTTCGCCAGCTCAGCGCCCTCACGAGCGGTGCCGTTGCAATTGTCGATGGAACGACAGACTACGGCAGCATCACGAGCGTCCTGGTGTTACGCGCCAAAGCGAGTGTCACGATTTTTGCGCCGGGATTTGGATCACTTGCCTTCGTGCAATCGTCCGCCATCGTGCGTCGGCAAGGGACGTGAGCATGGCCCCTGTTGTCCAGCGATTTAAGACTGCGCATGAAGCAACAGCAGCCACGGAGTTTGCGCTGATTGCTCCGTTGTTCGTGCTGCTATTTGCCGGCATCGTGGAGTTTGGTGAGATTTTTCAAGTCTACAGCGCGGTCAACCGGTTGACGTCGCAATATGCGCTGGCTTGGTCAGATTGCGTCGACAGTCCCGCTGGCACGTGCAACACGGAGCTCGCACCTTATGCAGCGACAGCAACGATCAGCAATATTCTGCCTCAGCTGAAAACCAGCAATCTGTCCGTGGCGATGTATCAAATCTCAATGTCGGGATCGACGCCAAGCGTCACATATTCTTATCCCAGCAACAGCACCCTGACGTCAGCTCAGACGACGCTGGCGCAGTCGACCTTCTCGTCGGGCCAGTCGGGCATCATCATCACCGTGAGCTATACGCACACATTGTCGTTTTTCAACTCGCTGATTTCACCAGCACTCGGCAATTATCTGACGCCCAGCTACACAATCGTTGCCCTCAAAGCCTGACGCCAGAGGAGCGGCGTCCGGCTTTGAGCTTTTACAAATTCAGACGCCCTTGCGCGGCTTTTTCTTGTCCCGTGGCGCAAAGGAGGACGGCCCGCCGCGATCGCCGGACTTGTCAAAAGCAGGCTTTTCAAACGACGGCTTGTCGCGCTTCTTGGCAGCAAACGGCTTGTCGAACTTACGCGGCGCGGGGGCTCCATCTCGCGCGCCTGCATCCGCAGCGGGGGCCGCATCACGCGGCGGGCGCGGACCACGCTCTGGTGCGGGTCCCCGATCAGGCCTTGCGGGAAACTCGCGGCCGGGGGCTGAGCGATCACCGCGCGGACCGGTTGGCCGCGACGCGGTCTTGCGCAATTCCGGCAACGTTCCAGCAGCAGGCTGGATATGCACGTTCTCGTCATTGGTGGAACGCCGAACGGATGATGCAAATCGCGGCGCAATCGATTCAGCAATTTCAAACTTGGTCTCGCGATCAAAAATCTTGATCACGCCAATTTCATTCTTCGTCACATGACCAAGCCGACAAATGATCGGCACCAGCCACCGCGGATCAGCGTTGTTTGTGCGGCCAACATTCATCTTGAACCAGACCATCGGCTCGGACGAGCGCGATGGCTCCCGCGAACCTTCACCGAACGATGCGCGCGGCTCGGATGCCTCACCATGCTCGCGCGGCTCACGACGCGGCGGGCGTCCACCCTCCTGCCGGAAATCCTCACGCTGGCGCTTGTCGGGGCGCTCGCGCGGGGCACGTTCCACAGGCTGCCCGGCATCAAACAATTCTTCGGGTGCTGGCAGTCGCGCGCGCATGATGCGCACCAGCGCTGCAGCGATTTCTTCCGGTGTGCGCTCGGCAATCAAGGCCTTTGCCATGGCTTGATCTTCTTCCGTGCCGGGCTCGGAAAAGGCCGGGTCCTGCATCAGACGGGTCTGGTCGGCAGCGCGGATCTGATCAGCCGTCGGCGGTCCACCCCACAACACATCAACGCGCGCCTGGGCCACAAGGCCTTCTGCCTTGCGACGGCGTGTGTAGGGCACCAGCAACACGCAAGTACCCTTGCGACCAGCGCGGCCCGTGCGGCCAGAGCGGTGCAACAGCGTGTCGCGATCGTTGGGAAGTTCAGCGTGAATCACGAGCTCAAGATTGGGAAGATCGATGCCGCGTGCTGCCACATCGGTGGCGACGCAAACGCGCGCACGGCCATCGCGCAACGCCTGCAGCGCATGGGTGCGCTCGCTTTGCGAATATTCACCCGACAGCGCCACGACGTTGAAGCCTCGCTCGGTCAGGCTTGCATGCAGGTGCCGCACCGCTTCGCGCGTCTGACAGAAAATCATGGCGCCACGCGCTTCAAAGAAGCGCAGAACGTTGACGACCGCGTGTTCAATTTCATTCGGTGCAATGCGAATGGCGCGATAATCAATATCGCCATGCGGCTGGCTCTGATCGACTGTGTCGATGCGAAAGGCGTTCTTCTGAAACTTTCGTGCCAGTGTTGCGATATCGCGTGGGATCGTCGCCGAAAACAACAGCGTGCGGCGCTCGGCCGGTGTCGAATCCAAAATGAATTCGAGATCTTCGCGAAAGCCAAGATCGAGCATCTCGTCGGCTTCATCCAGCACGGCAACACGCAGGGACGCCGTGTCCAGACGGCCCCGTTCCAGATGATCCCGAAGACGCCCCGGGGTGCCCACCACAATGTGGCAGCCATCCTCCAGCGCACGGGCTTCGCGACGAACATCCATGCCGCCCACGCAAGAGGCGACGCGCGCGCCAGCTGGACCATAAAGCCAGACCAGCTCACGCTGAACCTGCAATGCCAGTTCGCGCGTGGGCGCAATCACCAAGGCGAGCGGCGCACCAGGGGTGCCAAAGCGCTCTGCATCGCCCAAAAGCGTCGGCGCGAAAGCAAGGCCGTACGCAACAGTCTTGCCCGATCCGGTTTGTGCCGACACCAGAAGGTCGCGCTCGGAGGCTTCCTCCTGCAGAACCGCGGATTGAACCGGGGTCGGTTCAAGATAACCGTGGTCGAGAAGGGCGCGCTCGAGCGCGGGGTGGGTTGCTGGGAAGGGCATCTTAATTCCAGATCGTCTTTGGGTCGTCGTGAAAGGGGCGAAATGCGCAGGCCTCATCGGGCCAAACGCACGCCGTGCGCAAAAGGCCTCTGCTATGGCCTGAAACTTGGTGCGGACACATACGCGTCCGCATTTGGCAACTTACTTCTTGCCGGACACGCGCTTCTTGCGGGCCGCATATTTGGCATCGCGCGCTGCTTTGTTGGCGGCCGCGAGTGCAACCGGGTCTGGTGCATTGGCGGCTGCTTCCTCAGCGGCGAGACGGGCTTCTTCCTCAGCCTGCTGTTTTGCAAGCGCATCGGCTGCGAGCTTTTCAGCCCGCTCAGCTGCAATGCGGTCCTTTTCAAGCTTGCGCTCTGCGTCCCGCGCCGCGGTCCGCTCGGCACGTGCCGCAGCTGCAGCGGCGCGTGCGGCCTGACGCTCAAGCTCTGCTGGATCGTCTGCTGCCGGGCGCTGTGCAAATTGCGTCGCCATGGCGAGCTTGGCGGCCTTGGCGGCCTGCAAACGCTCAGCAAAGGTTTTTTCTTTCATTCCACGCATCTAGATCCCGTCCATTGGTCAGATTTTTTCAAGCGGCCAGCAAAAGCCAGCCCATGCCCCGTGATTCCACGGTGCAGACGTGCGCATGCAAAGACTTGCAAATGGCCATTCCCACGCCCGCGCCCGACCTCAGCCGCATCCCATGAAAGTCAGTGGGATCGTCAGCAGAGCGGTCAGGTCTTGTCGTCGATATTTGGTGAGAAGCCCGAACGTGCGCCCGGCAATGCCAATGGCGAAACGGCCCGATTGTCCGGCCAAAACTCGATCCCCCGTCGATAGACCTTCTCAGCCTGCCTCACAAGGGGGAACCGCGATAATCATCGGCTTGGGTTAAAGAGGGGCGCAGACGAGCGCCCCACCTGGTTTAGCGCCCGCCCGCAACTTTGCGACGCTGCTCAACCTGTCGTGTTGCAGACGGCGCGCCATAGGTCGTAGCGGCCGATGCACCATTCGTGATGCGGAAGCGCTGCACAAGCACCATCAGCGATGCGGTCTCGGTTGCAAGCTCGTGGCTCGCGGAAGCCGTCTCCTGCACCATGGCTGCTGTCTGCTGAGTCACCTGATCAATCTGGTTTGTTGCTTTGCTGATTTCCTGCAACCCGGTCGATTGCTCGCGCGAACTTGCAGCAATGCCAGCAACGATGCCGTTGATATCCTCCACCTGGCGGGCAATCTGCGACAGCGCCTTGCCGGTCTCCCCCACAAGGCTAACACCGCGTCCCACCTGCGCGCGGGAGGCTTCAATCAGACCTTTGATTTCTTTGGCGGCCTGCGCGGATCGATCGGCGAGACCACGAACTTCCGTGGCAACAACGGCAAAGCCCCGGCCGGATTCGCCCGCGCGCGCGGCTTCAACGCCCGCATTGAGCGCCAGCAAGCTTGTCTGGAATGCAATCTCATCGATGACATTGATGATCTGGCCAATCGCTTGCGACGACGTTTCAATGTTGGCCATCGCCTCCGTCGCAGTGGTGACGATACTGCCGGCGTTGATCGCATCCTGCGTCGCGGCGACAACAACCTGGTGCGCGTGGTCAGCCCCCTTCGAGGTGCCCTCGACCGTCACTGTGATTTCTTCCAACGCGGCCACCGTCTCTTCAAGATTGGCAGCCTGGGCCTCCGTGCGTCCCGACAGATCATCCGCAGCCGAGCTGATGCTTTGGGTGTTGCTGGTGATCACACCAACCTTGTCAAGAATTGCTGCCATCACCTCCTGCAGCGCGTCCATGGAGGCGTTGAAATTCAGCCGAAGGGCCTCTGTTTCCGCCGTCGGAAAGGGTACGCTGATGCGATGCGTCAGATCCGCATTGGCGAGATGCTCGAGGCCGCCGCCGATGTGCGCCACGACCATCCGATCAATTTCGGCCTGCCGGACTTTATCCTGCTCGTGAATCGAGCGCGCCGCATCTGCCGCCCGACGGGCCTGCTCTGTTTCGCCTTCAAGACGAATCTTTTCCAGACCGGCATTTTTGAAGGTCACCACCGAGGATGCCATGTGGCCAATCTCGTCGGCGCGACCGACCCCTGGAACATCCGCACTCAGATCCCCCGCTGCCAGACGGTTCATGACGCGCGTCATCGCATTGATCGGGCGCGTGATGGCAGCCGACAGCAGGAGCCCAATCAGGATCGAAAATGTCAGAGATAGAAGGCCGCCAATCAGGAGTGCCAGTTTTAACCGATCGCGCGTTGAGGCGTCTAACTGCTCAGCATTCGCTGCGGCTTCAGAGATAAGAGTGCGCGCCTTTGTGGAGGCTGCGCGGAAGGCCGCCTGCTTGGCAGTGCTATCGGCAGATGTGGCAATATCAATCGCGGATTGACGGGTCTTTTCCTCGGCGCCAAAGCGGATCATAGGATCACCAATCGCTGCGCGCCACGCACGCGACTGGGCCTGCACCTCCTCTAGGGCTTTTGACACTTCGGGATAGTCAGACCCCGCAATCTGCCGGGCTTCATCGAGGGTCGTGTCGAAAAGTTTGGTTGCCTCGCCATACAGCGTCGCGTGGCGCTTCACGCCATTGGTCAGGACATAACCACGCACGGTGTGGGCCGAATCAAAATGGGCTGTGTTGGCCCGATCCAGCCCATCAAGCACTTGCGCAAGTTTGCTGGCAGCATCTGAGGCCCGCGCATTGATGGATAGATAATAAAAACAAGCTGCGGATGTGGCCCCGACAATCAAAATGACGCAAAGGAAACCGGTGATAAGTTTGTGAGCAATTTTCATGTGATGAGCGCACCGAATTTAATAAAACAAGGAATTGCACGTAAAGCGATACGGTTCATGTCGGAACATGAACCATTTGACTTAAAAACAGATAAATATATTTACCGAAAAAAATTCGAGCAGCTTATGATTTTCAAATTACACCTGCGTTGACGCGCGGAATATCATCACGCAACGGCAGATGAGCGCCTATCTTTGCGGACCGCATATTTTAAGGCAACGATATTCGTTGCAGGGCATGTTGATCTAAGTACGCCTGTTACCGGCCTATCTGCGATGTGCAGCGTCGCAACGCTTAATCTTCAAAGATAT
>CAIZGQ010000472.1 GCA_903932565.1 uncultured Hyphomicrobiales bacterium | reverse complement strand
TCGACGTCGTAAATTTCCGCAGCGCGCCGTGTGATGGTCGTAAATTCCATCGCCTTCAGGAACGCGACAAGCGTCTTCGGGTCAGGATCAGGGAGCGTCAGGTCGTCGATCGACACCTGGAGATCAACGTCCTCACAGAGTGTCACGAGCTTTTTGGACACCCGGATGAGCTCAACGGTCTCAGGATTGGTGAGCGTCTCGCGACGCTTGGGCTGTTTGATCTCGCCCGCGCGAGCCAGAAGCGTATCGAGGTCGCCATATTCTTCGATCAGTTGTGCGGCCGTCTTGATGCCGATGCCCGGCGCACCGGGCACATTGTCCGTCGAGTCGCCAGCCAGCGCCTGCACATCGATGACTTTTGACGGTGGCACACCAAAATAGTCGATCACTTCGGCTTCGCCGATGCGGCGCTCTTCTCGGGCACCCGCGTTGCCAGCTTGTCCGGAAGCGGGATCGAACATGGCAACGTTGGGACCCACCAGCTGCATCAGGTCCTTGTCGGCCGACACGATGAGAACGTCGGCACCGCGCTCGCGCGCTTGCCTTGCATAGGTGGCGATCAGATCATCTGCCTCGTAGCGATCCTGCTCGATTGGGATCAAGCCGAACGCCTGCACCGTGCGCCGCATCAACGGGAATTGCGGGACGAGATCCTCGGGCGGCTCGGACCGGTTACCCTTGTAGGCGGGGTACAATTCCTTGCGGAATGAGTTCTCGGACTTGTCAAAAATGATCGCCAGATGCGTCGGCTTGATGCCGGCGGCCCCGTCGCGAACAAATTGGAAGATCTTGGTCGCAAACAGGCGCACCGCCCCGGTCGGCAACCGGTCGGACCGGTAATTGTATTTCTGGTCCTGCCGAATCGATTGGAAATAAGCGCGGAAAATAAAGTTGGAGCCATCAACCAGAAACAGGTGATCGCCGGGGCCGATCGGGCGCGGAGGTGTGGTCATGGTCGCTTGGATGGTCTCTTGAGATGCCGCCGGCGGGACGCTTGGGCTCTCCGTCGGCACCATAAGGGCGGACGATGGCAGACGCCATCCGTGAACGTTGCCACCCCACACATGTCCGCTGCAAGACGGGAAATGGGTTGTGCCAAGACCTTTGGCAGCGACGATTTTCATGTTGCTTTCGAATGCAACCCGAGGCGCGAACAGCAAAAATGCCGGCAAAATTGTCACCAGGCCAAGCTGTGCCATGGGATAGGACGGCACGCCCTGACCCATCCAATGGCCCGCGGCCGAAACGCCAAGAACCGCAGGGATGAGTGTCAGCGAAGCGCTGCCCCAGTGGGACCCGATGGATTGGAGGAAGAAGCCAAAGTCGGTTGCGATGAGGCGAGCCGCCAGAATGGCAAGAATGCAGGCCCCGGCGAGCGCGAGGCCGAACCCAATAAAGGGAAGGTCTGACAGCCGCGAATGCTCAGCCAGAGGGGCGGGTGCGACCTGCATCAGGAGAGCGAAAGCCAGAAGCGCAACCGCGCCACTCAACGCCATTGTCGCATGCGCTTGGCTTTGGCGTGCAAATTGGAAAATCAGACCCGAGGCGTGGCTGCCAATAAAATACGCTGCGACGGCAGCAGCGCCAAAAAACCCATTATCAGTTAGTTGAATATGACTCGCTTCAAACAGAAGCGCCACCAGCACAAGACAACTCAGCGGAACCGTGCGCAGAAGCTTTGCAAAAAGCGCCATAAACGGAAGCGCGCTGACCACCCACATGAACGGTCCCAGCAGATGAACAAGATGCGCGACTGACGATCCCGGGCGCGTCCATCCAACATTTTGCTCCAGCCCGATCCAGAGCGGCAGCACCCAGACGCTGGCGACCACATGCCGTCGCAAAAACGTCAGCCATGGCAGGCGTAGGTCTGACGCAGCGCAGAGCCCTGACAGCAGAAAAAATGCCGGAGCTGCAAAAATTGCCAATATTTTCAAGGGGATGTCAAAGGGTGCCGGATGCAGTGGGTTTGGCGTCCCTGCGCAAACGACAAGCAGTAACAGGAGGATCGAAAGGCCTCGGCCAACATCAACGATTGGCGAGCGAATCCAGGTTTGCCGACCCAAGGTTGCACCTTGCGCCGGAACAGCACGCGCGAAACTCGCACTCTGCACCAGTTCGATACGCATCTGGCTCAATCCAACGCAAACTTACGCGACCTGTAGATCGTACCTCGATCTATTTACGTCTGGAGCAAGAGGCGTTCCAGCGCATGCTGCGACATTCGTAACGCCTTGACGTAAAACAGATGTGACCACATGGTGCCGACCGATGACGTTGGTTACGAAAGCGTCACACCGGGAGGAATTTGAAATGGAAATGTCTCGTCGAAATCTGCTTGCCAGCGCTGTGGCAGCACCTTTTGTCCTGCGGACCGGATTTGCGTCAGCTGCTCAGACATTGAAGATTTCTCATCAATTCCCCAGCAGCAACGGCGAGTCCGGTGACTTCCGGGATCGCGCATGCCGCAAATTTGCCGCGGAACTTGAGAAGCGCACGAACGGCGAATTGAACGCGCAAGTTTTCTCTGATTCCTCCCTGATGAAGACGGTGCCGCAGTTTTCCGCGCTCCGCAAAGGCGCGCTTGATTTCACCTTTTATCCGCTGTCCTACGCCGGCGGCGAGGTTGCTGAAACCAACATCGGCCTGATGCCCTGCCTCGTGACGTCCTACGAACAAGGTGCCGCCTGGAAAAAGGCACCCATCGGCCAGAAGCTCGCGCAGCTCCTCTCAGACAAGGGTGTCGTGGTTGTCAGCTGGATCTGGCAGTCCGGTGGCATTGCGAGCCGGGACAAGCAGCTCATCACACCCGCAGATGCCAAAGGCATGAAGATCCGCGGCGGATCGCGCGAGTTCGACATGATGCTGGCCCAGGCCGGTGCCGCGACGCTGAACATTCCGTCCAACGAGTCCTACGCCGCGTTGCAGACCGGCGCTTGCGACTCAGTCATCACCTCTTCAACCAGCCTGATTTCCTTCCGCATGGAAGAAATCGCCAAGCATCTCACCTCGGGTCGCGGTCATTCGATTTGGTTCATGCTGGAGCCGCTGCTGATGTCGAAGCAGATCTTCGACAGCCTGACCCAGAAGCAGCGCGATACGATCATGGAAATTGGTGGCGAGCTGGAGGCCTTTGGCACGCAGGGCGCGCAGGCCGATGACCAGCGCATCGAAGAGGTTTTTTCGAAGGCCGGAGCAAAAATCGCCATGATGGATGATGCGACCCTTGCACAATGGCGCAAACTTGCAGAAGAGACCGCATGGAAAGATTTCGCAGCTCGTAACTCAAGCTGCGCTGACTTCCTAAAGCTGGCGCAAGCCGTAGCCTGAGGCATTTCGATTGTCCCATGGGTCACACATGAATGTCGGCGGGGCCGCTGATGAGGTCCCGCTGGGCGCAGCAACCGGCGGCATCATGGGCCACATCAACCGCGTGATCAGCGCGATTGGCGGCCTGGCTTTGATCATCGCATCCATGGTGCTGTCGTGGAGCGTGGTCGTTCGCTACTTTCTGAAGGCACCGACGCCCTGGCAGGATGAGGCTGCGATCTTCCTGATTGTAGGGTCTGTGTTCATGTGTTCGGCCGCAGTGCAGGCGGAGCGCGGCCATGTGGGGATTGAGCTCATGGGCTCCTTCCTGTCCCCCCGCGCCGATATTGTTCGCCAGGTCCTCGTTGATTTGGCCAGCCTTTTGTTTTGTGCATTTTTCGCCTGGAAGAGCTGGACCCTCTTGCACGAAGCGTGGACCGATGATTTTCGGACCTCCTCCACATGGGGGCCCCCGCTCTGGATTCCCTATGGCCTCATGGCCTGTGGCATGACCCTCCTTCCAATCCAGATGGCGTTTCAGATCGTCGACACGATCAAAGGCCGCCCACAGCTTTGAGTTTTTCTTCATGACAACGGCCACCATCGGGCTGCTTTACGGCGGCACAACCCTGATTGCGATGCTGTCAGGCATGCCCATCGCCTTCGCACTGGGCGCGGTGGCCGTCGTGTTCATGACGATGTTCATGCCAGCCGCTTCGCTCGATACGGTGACGCAGAACGTCTACGAGGAAATGGCGTCGATCACCCTCCTGTCGATTCCATTGTTCATCCTGAAGGGCGCAGCGATTGGACGCTCGCGCGCGGGACAGGACCTCTATTCTGCGCTCCACGCCTGGATGCACCGGGTCCCGGGCGGGCTTGGCATCGCCAATGTGCTCGCCTGTGCGCTATTTGCAGCTATGGCCGGTTCTTCGCCTGCCACATGCTCTGCGATCGGAGCTGCTGGCATTCCTGAGATGCGGCGCCGCGGCTACTCGTCCGGCCTTGCCGCGGGCATCATTGCCGCAGGTGGTACACTCGGCATTCTGTTGCCGCCCTCGATCACGATGATCCTCTATGCTGTCGCGGCAGAAGTCTCGTTGGGACGTCTGTTTCTGGCGGGCATTGGACCGGGAATCCTGCTGGTCCTGCTCTTTTCAATTTATACGGTCTCACGCTTTCGCGCCGAGTATCGCGCTGCCAAGGTTGTATTTGAGGCAACCGGCACAACTGCGCCAATTCTGGACACCCATGAATACACCATGGCGCAGAAGCTCTCGTCCCTGCCGCGTGTCCTGCCCTTCATCATCCTGCTGACGGGTGTGATGGTTGCCCTTTATGGGGGCTATTCGACGGCCTCGGAAACCGCCGGTCTTGGCGGTCTTTTGGCGCTCGTCCTTATCGCTGTCATTTACGGCGTCTGGCGGCCCAAAGACCTGAAGCCGATCCTTGGCGTGACGCTCCGCGAGTCGACCATGCTGATGATGATCATCGGCATGTCGCTGCTCTACTCCTATGTGATGAGCTATCTCCATATTTCTCAAGCGGCCGCCCAGTCGATTGTGGATCTGCACCCCTCCTCCTGGCTGCTGCTTTTTGCGGTCTTGCTGATGGCTATGATGC
>CAIZGQ010000471.1 GCA_903932565.1 uncultured Hyphomicrobiales bacterium | reverse complement strand
GGTCGTGTCGCAGTGCAATTTTATTGGTTGCGGACATGACGGGAAGCTCATCGTCCCCTATAGCCTTGTTGAACCGGTCACGCACCCCAATCAGACGTGACATTGTTGCCGTGACTGGTGTGTGCCAGCACGTCACGAGACTGTCACCCGGCCTGAGGATGCTGAACCGAATCAACAGGGTCTGCCATGAATTTTTTCCAGCGCTTCACCTTTCTGTTTTCGGTTCCGAGCTTTGATGCTGAGGATCTGGAGGCCATGCGCATTCAGCAGATCATCGGCTCCATCGAAAAATCCGGGTTTGAGGTGGTCAAGGCGCGGCGGATCGAGGACGCCGAGATCGTCATCCAGACCGATGCCGCCATTGGCTGCATGGTGGTGGACTGGGGCAAGAAGGGTCTTGAGGGGAAGGCGGCAGGCCTCATCCAGCTCATGCGACGTCGTGGTCTGGAAGTGCCGATTGTGTTGCTGGTGCGCCGCAAGCGCTTTGAGGACATCCCGGTCGAAGTGCTCGACTTCATCGACGGATACATTTTCCTGGCCGAGGAAACGCCGGAATTCATTGCCAAAAGCCTTGTCAGCCGCCTGAAGCAATATGCGGAGACGTTGAAGACACCGTTCTTCGGCGCGCTGGTCGATTATTCGGAAGAGGGCAACCAGTTGTGGACCTGCCCGGGGCACAATGGCGGCATTTTTTACAGCCGCAGCCCAATCGGCCGCATTTTCATGGAACATTTCGGCGAGGCGATCTTCCGCGACGATCTCGACAATTCTGTGCTCGATCTCGGCGATCTTCTGACCCACGAGGGCCCGGCCCTGCGCGCGCAGAAAGAGGCGGCGGTCATCTTTGGCGCGGAACGCACCTATTTCGTGCTGAACGGCACGTCGGGCTCCAACAAGGTGGTGCTGTCGGCGCTCGTCGCCGAGGGCGATCTCGTTCTATTCGACCGCAATAACCACAAGGCGGCGCATCACGGCGCGCTGCTGATCAATGGCGGCATTCCGGTCTATCTGCCGACCGATCGCAACACTTATGGCCTGATCGGGCCGATGTTTGCCTCAGCGCTTGAGGAAGACAAGATCCGTGACGCGATCCGCCAGCATCCGCTGGTCAGTGATCCCGGCCGGGCCGACCAGCGCCGCCCCTTCCGCGTCGCGGTGATCGAGCAGTGCACATATGACGGCACGATCTACGATGCGGAGCAGATCGTCGCGCGCATCGGGCATCTGTGCGATTACATCCTGTTTGATGAGGCCTGGGCCGGCTTCATGAAGTTTCACCCGATTTACAAGCGCCGATTTGCCATGGGCTTGACGCAAACGGGGCCGGATATGCCAGGCATCATTGCCACGCAATCGACCCACAAGCAGCTCGCGAGCTTTTCGCAGGCGTCGCAGATCCATATCAAGGATAGCCACATCACCGGGCAGCAGCGCCGCGTCGAGCATCGCCGTTTTAATGAGAGCTTTCTGCAGCACGCCTCGACGTCGCCGTTCTATCCGCTGTTCGCCTCGCTGGATGTGGGCGCCCAGATGATGAAGGGGCGCTCGGGTGAAGTGCTGTGGGACGATACGATCCGGCTTGGCATCGAGTTGCGCAAGAAGCTGCGCGCCATCCGCCGCGAGTTCGAGGAAAAGGAAAGCGATCCCGCCAAGCGCTGGTTCTTCGATCCCTTCGTGCCCGACAAGGTTTCGCTGACCGATGTGGCTGGCCACGGCAAGTCGCATGAGGTGCCATGGGAGTCGGTCTCGACAGACCAGCTCGCGTCCGACGTGCGCTTCTGGGAATTTGCGCCGGGTGCGCGCTGGCACGGCTTCAGCGAGGTTGCGCCGGGCTTTGCCATGACCGACCCCAACAAGCTGACGCTGCTGACGCCGGGGTTTGATCGCAAGACCGGCGAATATGAAGAGCATGGCATTCCGGCTCCTGTGGTCGCGCAATTCCTGCGCGAAAACCGCGTGGTGCCTGAAAAGAACGATCTGAATTCACTGCTGTTTTTGCTGACGCCGGGCGTCGAGGCCAGCAAGGCGGCAACACTTGTGTCCG
>CAIZGQ010000470.1 GCA_903932565.1 uncultured Hyphomicrobiales bacterium | reverse complement strand
GCATGGCTCTTTCACGACGAGCCCAAGCTCTTCCTGCAGCTCACGGATCAGGGCGTCTTCTGGTCGCTCGCCGGGGTCGAGTTTGCCGCCGGGAAATTCCCACAACCCCGCGAGCTGCTTTCCCGCCGGCCGCTGCGCGATGAGAATACGCTTGTCGGCATCCACGAGGGCTGCAGCCACCACAAGAAGGAGTTTCATGTTCGCCTATCCGCGTCGGGCACATGGCCCCGGTTAGAATAGTCGATGAAACGACGAAGAGGCGGAGTCAAATCAACTAACTTTATTTGCCTGACACCACGACTTTAATGGGATCGGTTTCTTTCCCCGTAACTGTCACTGTTTCATAAATCGTGCCGCCTTTGGCAACGATCTCGCCATCGGGCACCCATGTGATTTGCGTGGCGATGAAATAATTCCCCGGCGCCACATTCTCGAAGGTGAAACGGCCGGTGGATTCAGCCTTCGTGCTGCGCATCATGCGGACATAATCTGGATCGGCGGTCGCGGCGGGCGCAAACAGGCTCGGCTTGTTGAAGCGGCCGTTGCCGTAGATTTGCTCAAACCGCGCCTGCGCATAGGCCGTTGCCGGAATCAGCCGAACCCATTCGCCGGCCGCATAATAGACCGTGCCCGAATTGCTGCGGAAAAAAGCGTGGCCTTCAATTTTGCCTTTGCCCTGCTGGTTGATCACCTCCGCGGCTTTCGCGTCGAACGCGGGCATGTCGGAGCGCGTCGTGTTGCAGGCGGTCAGAAAAAGGCAAGAGAGAAACAGACAAGACAGAAGTGCAAAGCGAAGACGCATGGAAGAACCGGACTAAAGTGAACACACCGCCAAGCTTGACCTTGACCTTGGGGAAGGTCAAGGGCTCAGGCGACGCGTTGCCGTTCAGCTTCGATAATCGCCGTTGATTTCGATGTAGCCCTTGGTGAGATCGCAGGTCCAAACGGTCGCCGTGCCTTTGCCCAGACCAATCTCGACACGGATGTCGATCTTCTCCTGCTTCATCAGCGCAGAGACCGTCGCCTCATCATAATCAGGATCACGCAGGCCGCGATGCGCGACGCGAATATCGCCAAACCAAATGGCGAGCTTGTCGCGGTCGGCCTGTTCGCCCGCCTTGCCGACAGCAGCGACAATGCGACCCCAGTTTGCATCTTCGCCCGCAACCGCTGTCTTCACCAAAGGCGAGTTTGCAATCGACATGGCAATACGCTTGGCGGCTTTGTGGGTGGCAGCACCTGCTACACAAATCTCGACAAACTTGCGGCAGCCTTCGCCGTCGCGCACAACCTGGTGCGATAGATCGAGCAGCACAGCGTGGAGCTTCTCGCGGAAGTCCTTCAGGCGCCGATCTTTTGGATCGTTGATCTTGGGTGCGCCCCGATGGGCGGCGGCACCGGTCGCAAACAGCATCAAGGTGTCTGATGTGGACGTGTCAGAATCCACCGTGATGCAGTTGAAGGACGCCTTCACGCTTTTCGAGAGCATCTCTTGCAAGGCATCAGCACCAATCGGTGCATCGGTGAAGACATACGACAGCATGGTCGCCATATCGGGCGCGATCATGCCCGCACCTTTCGCCATGCCGTTGATCGTGACGGGCACGCCGTCGATCTCGGCAATGGCTGTGGCGACCTTCGGATAGGTGTCGGTGGTCATGATGGCTTTGGCAGCCTCGAACATGCCGCTCGGGCTGGCATTGGCCACAAGCCCGTCCATCACCCCCTCAAACCGCGTGGCGTCCAGAGGCTCGCCGATGACGCCGGTGGACGAGAGGAAAATCTCGCTGAGTGCCGCGCCAGACGCGGCCGCTGCAATCTCAGCCGTGAGCTTGGTTGCCTGCGCGCCCTCCTTGCCGGTGAAGGCATTGGCATTGCCGGAATTGACGACCAGCACGCGCGCCTTGCCGCTTTTAAGTTTTGATCGGCACCAGTCCACGGGCGCAGAGGGACATTTTGATGTGGTGAAGACGCCAGCGACTTTCGTGCCCTTGTCCATCAGCGCAATCATCACATCCGTGCGGCCCTTGTAGCGAATGCCAGCCTCGGCGGTCGCGAATCGGACCCCCTCAATCTGCGGCAGATCGGGATAGGATTTCGGCGCAAGCGGGGAGAGAGGCGCGTCATGGGCCATCAGCAAAAGGTCCTTGGGCGTGATGTTTTTGATCGATGTGAGACGTGAGTCTCACATGCGGGTAGCCATAGCAATAAATGCCACGCACTGTCGCGATGCTTTGCAACGCACCGATGACGCGAGGTTCTTGCTCTAGCGACCTGCGATTTTGTGGGAACCACCGGGCGAGATGCAGCGAGGCTTCGCTGACATCCGCATCGGGGAGCGCCCTCTCCCGTTGTGAGAGGAGGCTAGCGCGCGCCTCAGCTCTGGCGGGCGATCATCATGTTCTTGATTTCGGAAATCGCCTTGGCCGGGT
>CAIZGQ010000469.1 GCA_903932565.1 uncultured Hyphomicrobiales bacterium | reverse complement strand
GGGCTCGGAGGCCCAGGAGCTTGCCTTCGCGCTTGGCGCTGGTATCGCCTATCTGCGCGCGCTGGAGGCCGCCGGGCTCTCGCTTGATCGGGCGCGCGCGCTGATCTCATTTCGGCTGGCGGCTGATGCAGACCAGTTCTTGAGCATCGCCAAATTTCGCGCGCTGCGTCGGCTATGGGCGCGGATTGAGGACGCCTGCGGCCTCGCCCCCCATCCGTTGCGGCTTGAGGCGGAAACCGCGTGGCGCATGCTGACGCGCCGCGACCCGTGGGTGAACCTGTTGCGCGGCACGATGGCAACATTTTCAGCCGCGCTGGGTGGGGCCGATGCGATCACAGTCCTGCCCTACACGCAGGCGCTCGGCTTGCCGGACCCATTTGCGCGGCGCATCGCGCGCAACACGCAGCTTGTGCTGATGGAAGAGGCAAATCTTCACAAAGTTGCGGATCCCGCTGCGGGCGCCGGTGGCTTTGAGGCGCTGACGCACGATCTTTGCGAGAAAGCTTGGGCGCTGTTTCAGGTTCAGGAATCTGCGGGCGGGCTCGTGGCTGCGCTGCAGACCGGCACCATGCAGGCCGAGATTGCCAAGGTGCGCGCCGAACGCCAGCGCAACATTGCGCGTCGCCGCGACCCCCTCACCGGGATCAGTGAATTCGCCAATCTGAAGGAAGCACCTGTCAGCGTGCTGGAACCGCTGGACGCCGCCAAGGCGGACGGCGCTGCACCTTCTGCGACGATGGACTTTACGCCCCTCGTGCCCATGCGGCTTGCCTCGTCCTTCGAGGCGCTGCGCGACCGCGCGGAGACAAAAAGCCCCGCGCCAAAGGTCTTTCTTGCCAATCTCGGGCCGATCTCGGCCTTTGCCGCGCGCGCGTCCTTTGCTCGTAATCTTTATGAAGCGGGCGGGATCGCAGCACCCGGCAATGATGGCTTTGAAAGCACAGCCGATGTCGTCTCCGCGTTCAACGCCAGCGGCGCATCCATCGCCTGCATCTGTGGGTCCGATGCAACTTATGCGGAGCGCGCCGCTGATGTCGCCATGGCGTTAAGAGCCGCGGGCGCGGCGCAGGTCTCTCTGGCGGGACGGCCGGGTGATCTGGAAGAGGCTTTGAAGAAGGCTGGCGTTTCAGCCTTCTTCTTTGCTGGTGGCGACGCGCTTGCCATGCTGGAAGACGCGCATCGGCATCTGTAAGCCCACGCTCGCTTGAATCTGAACCGCTTTAATCTGGACTTTGAATGTGACGCGCGGTTCGCGTGCGCATGGTGACAAGCTCTTCCGACGCTGTCGGATGCACGGCCATGGTCGCATCAAAATCGGCTTTGGTTGCATGCAGCTTCATGGAAATCCCCAGAAGCTGCGCCATCTCACCCGCATCGTGCCCGAAGATATGCACGCCAAGCACTTTGTCGGTTGTGCCATCGACAACGATCTTCATGCGCGTCTTCTCAGCCCGTCCGCTGAGTGTCGCCATCATCGGCCGGAACGTCGAAGAATAAATATCAACGATATCGAAGATCTTGCGCGCTTCAGATTCACTCAGGCCCACCGTGCCGATTTCCGGCGTCGTGAAGACGGCGGTCGGAATGTCCGTGTGCACAACTGCCGTGTGCTTGCCGCCAAACACGGTGTCGGCAAACGCATGACCTTCGCGAATGGCGACAGGCGTCAGGTTCACCCGGTTGGTCACATCGCCCACAGCATAGATGGATGGGATGTTTGTCTGCGAATAGGCATCGACCTTCACAGCACCAACGTCATCGAGCATGACGCCGGCTGCCTCAAGCCCGAGGCCCGTGGTGTGCGGACGCCGACCGGTTGCCAGAAGTACCTGATCGAACAGCTTTGTTTCACCGTTCGACAGTGTGACCTTGAGGCCGTCGGCGGTTTTTTCGATACTGGTGGGCAATACACCAAATCCGAGCGTCACGCCGGCATGGGTCAGCTCATCGCGCACGGCATCGCGCATATCATCATCAAAGCCGCGCAGCACATTATCCCCGCGCAGCACGAGTGTGACGGCGCTGCCAAGCCGCGTGAACACACTGGCAAACTCCACCGCGATGTAACCGCCACCAACAATCAGCATGCTTTTTGGAAAGGTCGGCACGTCGAAAATTTCATTCGACGAAATCGCGTGCTCGAGGCCCGGAATCGTGGGCGACAGCACCGGCGAGCCGCCTGTGGCAACGAGAATGTATTTTGCCGAGATGCGACGGCCATCGGCCAGACGCACGTGATGCGGACCTTCTACAGTCGCCCGGCTATCGATGATCTCGACATTGGCGCGCGCCAGATTGGCCCGATAAATTTCCGACAGGCGCGAGATTTCTTTTTCTTTGCCTGCAACAAGCTTCGACCAGTTGAACACCGGCTTTTGCGGAAGCTCCCAGCCAAAACCTTCAGCATCTGCAAAGCTGTCGGCAAAGCGGCTGGCATAGACATAGAGTTTTTTGGGAACGCAGCCGCGGATGACGCAGGTGCCGCCGACGCGGAACTCTTCCGCCACCAAAACCTTTGCGCCGTAACCTGCAGCGATGCGCGCCGCGCGCACGCCACCCGATCCTGCACCGATGACGAATAGATCAACGTCAAATTCCGCCATCGGGCGCTGCTCCTTTTTAGATGTCTTTGCCGCGCTTCTTCATTTCAGCACGCAGCTGCGTCACCATTACTTCTGAAATCTTCTGGGTCCAGCCTTCCATGGCGGGCACCAGCTGGTTCAACAGCGCTGGCTGCGTCTCGACATATTTCTTGCCGGCCGGCGAGGCGAAGAACGCTGCGGTTGCCTTTAGATCGTCTTCGCCCATCAAGCTGGCCAGGATGCGCGAGCCGTTTGTCAGCATTTCATCCGACTGCTTCAACCAATCCGGCCGCAACTGATTGGCAATTGCTGTGACATCGGCCGTCAGTTCCGGCCGGGTGCGCGTCAGCGTGTTGGTCATTTGCGAAATGACGTTGGGCACCACCGCATCGAACGAGCGCGACAGGCCAGCTTCCACCAACACGGAGCGGGCAACTGCCAGATGCGCCGGTGTCACGATCTGCGACAGCGTCGGGGCAACCGGTGCGGATTGTGCGAAGGCCGCACCACCCATGAGGGCCAAGCCGAGAAGCCCGGCAGCAACCTGACGCGAGAGGGAGTGGATCAAGAGCGTGCTCCAGTGTTGGGAGAATATCGGGACGATGGACTCAGGTCAGGGAGCCCAGAATGCGAATGCCGTTGGTATCGGCAATGATGACGGCCTTTGCGAGGCCGATGAAAAGGCCGCTTTCGACGACGCCGGGAATGCGGCTCAGCTGGTCGTCAAGGGCCTCGGGATCAGGGATTGCACCAAACGCGCAGTCCAGAATGTAATGGCCACCATCGGTGACAAACGGGCGACCTTCGCGCTCGCGCAGCGTGATCGTGCCGCGGCATCCCGCGAGGGCTGCAGCTGCACTCACGGCCCTGCGCGTCGCGGTCAAACCAAACGGCACAATCTCCACGGGCAGCGGAAACTTGCCGAGTGTCTTCACTTCCTTGGACGCGTCGGCAATGACGACCATGCGAGCCGAAGCGGCTGCCACAATCTTCTCACGCAGCAAGGCTCCGCCGCCGCCCTTGATGAGGCGCATCTGAGAGTCGAACTCGTCAGCGCCATCAACCGTCAAATCGAGCCCGGGTGTCTCTTCCATGGTCGTCAGAAGGATGCCGAGGGATTCCGCCTGTGCCCGCGTCTGCTCGGAGGTCGGCACGCAGGCGACTTCCAGACCGTCCTTCACCATCTCGCCGACGATGTCGATGAAGTGCTTGGCCGTGGAGCCAGTCCCCAAACCAATGCGCATGCCCGGCTGCACAAGTTCAGCGGCCTGCTCCGCCGCACGACGCTTGGCAAGATCGACGGGGTCAGTGATCGGGGACGTTTGGGTCATCAACGCTTCACTCTCACGGCCTGGTCGCTCTGGACTGTTGCACTGGTGGCTTGTGGCAACGCCATAGGCCCCTCGACGGCTGTCCAACACCCGTCCGAATGCCACTCGGCGATAAAGACTCCCGCCAAAAAAGGCAATGCAGCGCGGCAGCGCGCAACGCTGCGGGCTTATTTGCCGCCTGGCGTGCAGACAACGGTCTCGTTGAGCACATAGCAGATCGACATCAGGCCGGTGCGCAGATCGACACGGAACACACCCGCCTCGCGCTCGTGCCGTGAGGAGACAAGGGAGAACTCGCTGGGCGTCTGCGCCGTCGCACCCTCAGCCGGCGGATAGCAAAGGGTCACGCCAATGGTGCCCTCCTTCAAGCCATACTGGCAGGCGCCAACCTCGCCGGTGGCCCGGTCCAGCCGGTAGACGCGATTGAGGTCCACTTCCGGGGCTGCCAGAAACTCATAGTTCGCGGCCCGCACGGCTGCAGGCGAAATCACAAGTGCCAGCGCGGCGAAACCCGCGCGCAGAGACGTGACGTGAACAAAGCCGGACATGCGGGGGCTCCCAGACGAATCGCACAACAAGCTCACTTATAGCGGCTGGCGCAGAACTTGGGGCTGTGATCCGCGCGCGCACCGGAAAAACGATTCTCCGGTTGATCGCCGAGCCAATTGGGCCTAACCGCCCTTTATGACGCAATCTCCACCTCTCCTTGTCTTCGACCTCGACGGAACACTCGTCGATACGGCCGAGGACCTGACAGCCACGCTCAACGTGATCCTCACCCGGGAGGGCATCGCGCCGCTCGAACTGGCTGCAGCCCGCCCGATGATGGGGCTGGGCGCGCGCAAGCTCATCGAGCGAGGCTATGCCGCGCAGGGCGTGGCGCTGCCAGACGCGCGCCGGGAGGAGCTGTTTGTCGACTACCTGCGCCATTACGAGGCGCATATTGCCGACCACAGCCTGCCCTATCCGGGCGTCGTGGACGCGCTCGACCGGTTTGCAGCCGCGGGCTGGCGTTTCGCCATCTGCACCAACAAGATCGAGCACGCGGCGCGCAAACTCATGGGCGCGCTCGGGCTTGCCGAAAGGTTCGCTGTCATCGCCGGGCAGGACACGTTTTTTGAGCATGAACGCGCCGTGGCAAAGCCCGATCCGCGCGTTTTGCTGCGCACAATTGAAGCCGCCGGTGGTGACTCAAGCCGCACCATCATGGTGGGCGATTCCAACACGGATATCCTAACCGCCCGGGCCGCGAAGGTGCCTGTCATCGCTGTTGATTTTGGCTATACCGACCGCCCAATTGCCGAATATGCACCCGATCTGGTGATTTCGCATTTTGATGATCTATGGGTCGCTGTCAGCGGGTTGCCGGTTTCGCGGATCGCCTGAGCCCACCGGGTTTTGGCATAGGGTGGGCAGCCGCTTGGGCTGGATGTGGCTTGGCTTGACTTCCCGGCCGCCCCTCCGTAAACGACCGCTCACGTTGATGGCAGAAAATGTCGTCCAGCGGGCGCGTAGCACAGCGGTAGTGCGTTCCCT
>CAIZGQ010000468.1 GCA_903932565.1 uncultured Hyphomicrobiales bacterium | reverse complement strand
TGGTTGGAGCAATCAACGGTCGGTTGGGCAAGCGAAACATCAGACGGCCAGATAGTCGGATTCTGCATGGCCGACGGCGGCACTGGAGAGCTGTTAGTCATCGCTCTGCTTCCCGAGTACGAAGGTAGCGGAATCGGCGGAAGGCTGATGCAATGTGCAGAGACATTCTTGGCGGAATCAGGATGCAAAAAGGCTTGGCTCACAACTGATGTGGATCCATCCTTGAGGGCTTACGGGTTCTATCGACATCGAGGTTGGACCGACTGGAAACTGGACCGGGGACTGCGCTGGATGGAACTGCCACTTTCTATGCGCAGTACCGATTCAATCCTCAACGCAAAACCCGGCGATGTCTAACCGCTCGGTCAAGACGACACGCAACGGCAGGCCGCGCCGGCCGATGCGTGAGGCTTAGCTTGGACGCCAGGCCTCAGATGCAGCTCTCTCTGCGCGCCGCCAATGATGGGGATGCCGAGCGCATCGCGGACATTCTCATCGGCACAAGGGCTACCTTCATGCCGTACGCACCGTCGGTGCATACAGAAGCTGAGGTCCGGACATGGATTGCCTCTCGGCTCTTGCCATCTGGCGGCGTCACCGTTGCCGAAAGTGATGGGGAAGTCATTGCCCTCGTGGCCACAATGGTTGAGGGCGATGTCTCATGGATATCTCAGATGACGGTCGCCCCACGCCTGGTTGGAAAGGGCGTCGGCACGATACTTCTGGCCCACGCCATCAGCACACTGGCTCGCCCCGTCCGCCTTTATACGTTCCAGCAGAACCATGGCGCACGTCGCTTCTACGAAAGGCATGGCTTCAGGGCCATTCACTCCACCGAGGGCGAGGACAACGAGGAACACTGTCCTGACATCCTGTACGAACTTTGCAAGGACTGAGGCCCAACTTCTCGATCAAGACGACGCGCATCGGCGGGCTGCACGGGCGTGCGGCGCCCATGGTAATGTACCGAACCGCGTGTGGCAGGTACCACCGGCGACTATGGCCGCGTGGCACAGAAAGCTTTTCCGGACCGCACGGCAGCGGGCTGCCGAATTCAAACGTCAAACCGCACGAATAAGCGCACTTCATGCGCTTCATCGGAGCCCTCAAGACCTGGAACGACGAGCGCGGGTTCGGCTTCATCGAACCCATAGGAGGAGGACAGGAACTCTTCGTCCACATCAGGGCATTCCCGCCAGGAACTGGTCGTCCTTCAGCCGGCCAAGTCCTTTCGTTTGAGGTCGAGACGGGCCTGGACGGCAGAAAAAAGGCGTGTTCGGTGCAGTATCCCGTACGCGTGCCGAGAGCGACGAGGACGCGAACTGAATCGCCTGCGCCGTGGACAGTACCGCGCATCCTCGCTATCCCAGTTTTCGCAGGTGTCTACGCGCTCGTGGCATGGCGCTGGGGCTTTTCGCCACCAGTATTGCCTGCCTACTTTCTCATGAGTCTTATCGCCTTCCTCGCGTATGCATTCGACAAGTCAGCTGCGATCAATGCCCGGCGGCGAACCTCCGAGAACACACTCCATCTGATTGCGCTCGCAGGAGGTCGGCCGGGTGCCCTGGTTGCTCAGCAAGTACTGCGTCACAAGACTGGCAAGCGGCGCTTTATCTATGCCTTCTGGTTCACGGTCGTGCTCAACATCGTTGCATTCGTGGCATGGCACGCCGGCATACTCCCCTTGTCTCGGCCACCGGGCGGTGGCCTTACCCGTCGCTCATGCGAACTCGCAACGACGGCCCGCGCCGACGGCGCGGCTTCCGTGGTACTGTTGCATCATGTGACCGGTGCGGACTGCCGTCTCTTACGGCTTAACTTGAACGTCAGGCTACACCACACACGGACTTTGCGCATTTGCCGTTCAGACAGCACGCGCTACGGCAACGTGAATGGTTATATGCGCGGACAGGGTCGTACGCGGATGAAAGCCTGTGGCAAGAACGGGGAGCCTGCAATGATTACTTCGCCGAAAGATGCTGAAGGCGCGTTTGGTCGCAGACTGCCCGCATGGAGCCAATCTTCCAGAATAACAGTTGCCGATCGCTTTCTGTCCATCAAGAGAATGCCACCATGAAATTTCAGTTCCCTCAATGCCTTGGCAGTCGAGCCGTGACGCTCTTGTCAGCCTCGATTGCGATCGCCACCGCCCTGCCAGCGACCGCCCAGGAAGTCGTCGATTCTGCAGATTGCGACAACGTAAATCTTGCAATCAAGCACATTGCACTGTCAAGATCAGGCGCCGGAAAGCTAACCTTGGTCCTTGAATACCTGAACAGCTCGAATTTTACGCTTAGGCCGTTTCAACCTGACTATGGAGGCGGAACGCTTTTAGTCGATGATCAAGGCGATTCCTGGCCGATGCTTGGAATGGGAGGTGCGGTTTACAACGGTAAAACCCTCATGCCTGGCGTGAAAACAAAACTGACCTACAGGTTCACGAAAGCATCCGGAGGAGGCGAAGCAACGAAAGCGAATGCGAAAATCTTGTTGTCGCTTGTACCACTCGAAAAGGGCGGTCCCGGCGGCAAGTGTGAATTTACATTGAAGAACTTGCCCATCAAGGGCTAGCACAGTCCATGCGAAAGTTTCTTGCGGCATAACCCCTCGGTCCTACGATGCACCGCCAACGGGCCACCAGGCCCGGTCTGGCGGTAATCGGTACATTCTCTCTTGCCCGGGCCCGGCGGCCTGCCGTCGCCACCCGTTTTGCTCGAACGTGAGGCCGCATGAATGAACCATCTTCGCCCTCGACGGCAGCAGCCATCGCAATTGGCGCGCTTGGCGCTTGCGGGTATGTGGGCGGTTGGCTTGTCCTCCTTCTTGGAGGCTTTCATCACGCTCCGAATCGCCACACCAAAGAGACCGTCTTCGTCGCCGGTGTTCCTGCGATGGTCGTGGCTGTATTATTCTTTGCATTAGCTGCCATCGGAATCACAGCACTCCTCCAATTACGTCGAGCAAAGTTGCGGTGGCACTTCTTCGCTTGCGGTGTTGTACTGCTACCCCCACTCTACTTTGCGGTCTCCGGCTGAACAGGTCACGGTGTTGCCAATGGCTATCCGCACAACCAACACCACGGCATTCATCTGGAATGCGGCACCGCGGTCAAGCTGACACATGCCGACGCATGCCGACGCATGCCGACACATGGCGACAGGGTGGCGCGTACTGTCCCATTGCATCACGCGGCACGTCCGCCCTGCCCTCATGCGCGGCAGCGGTCGAACGTTAAGCAGTGCAGTCCGCTTGCTATATCTACCAAGAGCCAAAATTCATCAGTGCCTCACAGAAAGCCATCCGATGACAATCGAACTCAGCAAAGAAGATCGCCAGCAAGCCATCTCTTCCATCGAGCGGTATTTCAGTGAAAATATGGAAGAGAAGATCGGCAACGTCGCCGCAAGTGGATTGCTTGGGTTCTTTCTTGAAGAAGTCGGGCCGAGCATCTACAACAAGGGCGTAGCTGATGCACAAGAGAGAATTCAAGCCCGCGCGATGGAGCTGGACTATGAAGTTCACGAAGAAGAGTTTCCTTATTGGCAAAAGCACGAAAAATCGCACAAATCAAGGCGGTGATTTCCCAGGGCGCCGGCATGCGCCGCCAAGCGCGCAAGCAGCTTTCGACAGTCTAGCAGCTGCTTGCAGCTGAGGCAAGTATGCATGCG
>CAIZGQ010000467.1 GCA_903932565.1 uncultured Hyphomicrobiales bacterium | reverse complement strand
GTCTGGGCTGTGCTTTTGGGAATTTTGCTGTTTGGGCAAGTGCCGAGCGCCTTGAGTTTCCTGGGCGTTACCATCATTGCCGTCGCGGGGCTGTTTCTCGTTTGGCGAGAGCGCCGCTCGGCCCGGCTTGCGGCCTCGATTGCGGCCTGACCCCTGAAAATTTCACGGCTTGATCTTGCGTGCTTGGGACAAGTGTTCGATATTCCGAACGATATCGTCCCCTTTCGCAAACATCGGCTAGATCTCATGGGTATCGAAGGACGCGACAAACCCAAGGCTATCGAGGCCGGTGCGCTTGCCCTGTCCGGCCAGCTCGGCAAGACCGTGCTGCGGCTGCGCAAGGCGTCCAGCCTCTCACTGTCGGACCTGTCGGACCGCTCAGGCGTGGCCAAGTCCATCATCAGCCAGATCGAACGCAACGAGACCAATCCAACGCTCGCCACCATCTGGCGGCTGGCGCAGGCGCTGGAGGTTTCCATTGAGCGCGTGTTGCAAGGCGCTGAGGACGAGCCGTTTCTTGAAAAGTCCGCCAAGACCGACACGCCGATCCTTGTGTCGGACGATGGCAAGTGTCGCCTCGCCATCATCGGCTGGATCAAGACGGTCGAATGGCTGCAATGGTTCGACTTTTCCGCCGAGCCCGGCGGCGTGCTGGCCTCCGACCCGCACCAGCGTGGCTCTGTGGAATGTCTCTCCGTGCTCGATGGCGAGCTGGAGGTGGAAGTCGGCGGCGTGATTGATGTGGCCCGCGCGGGCGACACATTGCGCTACCGTGCCGACCGGCCCCACATCATCCGCAATGTATCGGGCAAGCCCGCGCATGCCACGATGGTGTGCATCCTCAAAGCCGCAGCGATGGAATAGCGGTTTCTTTGAAACCAGCCTGCAAGGCCTAGCCCCAAAGTGCAGGCTCGGGCGGATAGAGGACTGACCCCACATAGCGCAGGCCATTGTCGCGGTCCTGCGCCAGCAGTAGCGGCCCATCGAGGTCCACAAAGCGTGCGTGCGGGCACAGCAGCAGGGCTGGGGCCATCGCCAGCGAGGACCCGACCATGCAGCCAACCATGATGCCAAAGCCAAGCGCCTGCGCGTCTTTCACTATCTCCAGCGCCTCGGTCAGGCCGCCGGTTTTATCGAGCTTGATGTTGACGGCATCGTAGCGGTCGCGAAGTGCTGCAAGCCCAGCCCGATCATGCACGGATTCGTCCGCGCACACCGGCACGGGCCGCTGGATATGCGCGAGGGCGGAATCCTTCGACGCGGGCAGGGGCTGTTCGACCATCGCGACACCAAGTTTTGCGCACTGCGCCAGCATCTTTTCAAGATCGGCTTCGGCCCATGCTTCGTTGGCGTCAACAATCAGCGTGGAATCGGGGGCTGCGTCACAGACGGCGGCAAGGCGCTCTGCGTCGCCATCGCCAGCAAGCTTGATTTTGAGCAGGGGACGGTCTGCGGCGAGCGCGGCGGCTTTGCCCATCTCATCCGGGGTGCCGACGGAAATCGTATAGGCCGTTGTGACGGGGGAAAGCCGCGCCAGCCCCGCCAGGGTGATCGCGCGGATGCCCAATAACTTAGCTTCGAGATCCCACAAGGCGCAATCGACCGCATTGCGTGCGGCGCCCGGCGGCATCAAAGCTTGCAGGGCGATCCGGTCCAGCCCGGCTTCAAGCTGTGGCGCAACGGCCTCGATTTGGGATCGAACGCTGTCCAACGTCTCGCCATAGCGAGCGTAGGGAACGCATTCGCCCCGGCCGTGAATGCCGTTTTGCGAGATCGTGACGGTGATGACGGCTGCCTCGGTCTTCGAGCCGCGCGAAATCACGAATGCTTTTGCCAGTGCAAACCTGTCGACGCTCAGAGAGATCTGGCGGCTCACAACGCGGCCTCCGTGGGCATGCTGACGGTGTCAGCTTTTGGTGCGGCCGAGCAGTTTGGCAAGATCATCCTCAAGCGAGCCCAGCGGATCGAACGCGCCCGGGTCCGTCGACGGCGCATCCGCGGCAGGAACCGGGATTTCGAGCTTGGGTTGGGGCTGGGGGTCCGGCTTTGCAGCCGGTTTGGATGAAAATTTTGGCTCAAATTTCGGCTCGAGTTTTGGTTCGACCTTCGCGTCTGAGCCAGCCTTTGGGCCCGATTGTGCTGGACCTTCTGGCGCCTTGGGCGGTTTGATATCCGGCGCAACTGTCGACGCGGGGGCACCATTGGGCTGTTGCTGCACGGGTGGCGCATCTGATCGGCCAAGCGCGGCGGCCGGCCCGCGCATCGGCATCATGACCGGTGGCGCACCCGGGCCGCTGGGTGCGCGCGTCTGCGGTGCCGGACGCAGCATCCCGGGACCAGGGGGCGCTGGCGTCTGCGCGGAGATTTTCGCACTCGGCATGAAGGCTGAGCGGGGATCGTTGCTGCTCACCGGCTTGACCGCAGGCGCGGCAGGCGCTGGCTGCGAGATGTTCCGGGGGGCCGGTGCTGCCCACCGGGGCGCATCCTGGCGATTTTGCGGCGGGGGCGCCGCCGGCGTTTGCGGTGCTGACGCAGCAGGTGCGGGGGCTTTTTGGGGTGGGACCGGCGCTGCGGGGGCCAGCATGGTGGGCGGCAGGGCCGGCAGGACGGGCTGCGGATCAATCGCCTCAATCGGACGGGGCGTCGCCTCGGGGCTTCGCAGAGGATCGCGCGGATAATCCGCCGACCGCAATGTGTCACCAGTGCTCATGCTCGTGGAAACGCCAACGACCGGCCCACGCGAATTGCCAGCGCTTTCGTCTGAGCGCTGGTACCGCTGGATGGTGGATTCCACGAGAACGTCGTTGGGCCCGCCGATCATGATCAGATGCTCGACATTGTCGCGACGGATGAGCACCAGCTGGCGTTGCTTGTCGATATCAAACGCATCCACGACAGCAAGCCGTGGCTGGCGGCCGCGCGCCGTCGACAGCCGACCTTTGCGCGCCGCCACAAAGCGCACCACGACGATGACGATTGCAATGGCCACAAGCACGGCAACAACGAGCCCGAGAATGGTCAAAATCTTGTTGTCTCCCAACAAGTTGGACAGTGCTTGCATCGGCTCGTAAGTCCCTGATAACGCGCAACGCTGGATTGCAACCGTTGCCATACTAGCATGTTCAAGTGCGGGTGCATGGGGTGCGTTAATCTTTGGTTAACCAAAGTCAAGCCCCACCGCTCAAACACGATGCAGTTTGCACCATTGCAAAGCTGATGATCAACCGTGCCAAGGTTTTGTGTGCAGGTTCGGCTGCGGCCTGACAGCAAGGGGCGTGCAGGCGACATCCAGCGGCACTTGCGGGGGCGGCATGTTTCGGGCATCCCCTTAAGGTATCGTGCTGGAACTGAGTCACGGCTTTTTCAGTGCGTTCATGTAAGGCGCGATCATCCAAGGAAAGTCCAACGATGTCAGACACGCCGATGTCCGCCGCCTATGACCGGACAGAACGCACCGGCAGTCCGGGGCTCGTCCTGCTGCTCGCGATTGTGCTGCTGGGCGCGGCTGGATCGTACTCCTTTGTGCCCGCCGATCAGGCGGGGCGACTGACACTCGGACTCCTGGCTTTTCTCGCCATCATTGGCGTGATGGGGCTGTTCGCATTCGCAGTCGGCTTTCTGCAATTGTCAGGGCAGGCGGCGCGCAATGACATCACCAAGGTCATCGCCGATACGGGGGATGAAGGCGTTCTGGTCACAGAAGGCGACACCCGCATCCT
>CAIZGQ010000466.1 GCA_903932565.1 uncultured Hyphomicrobiales bacterium | reverse complement strand
GCAAAATATCGAACACCACGCCAGCGCGGCGCAGATCAAGGGCTTCGTCCACTGCGTCCAGAATCTGCAAACCAGCGACGCGCGCATGCACTGGCCCGCGAATCACTGCCTCAGCCAGCGTGGCGACCGCGTCCGGGTCCCCGGCCACCACCGCCTCCACCGAGCCGTTGGGCAGGTTGCGCGCCCAGCCCTCCAGTGCCAGCCGTCCGGCCTCGCGGGCAAGCCAGGCGCGATAGCCAACGCCCTGCACCTTGCCGCCAACAATCAAGCGCAACACGCGGCGGCCACGGCTCTCCGGCAGGTCAGTCATGGGCTCAAGTCACCGATCATGGGGGGTGGCAAACCGCGCCTGCACCTTGGGGCGCGGCGCAGGCACTGGGAGAGGCTCTGAGGCGATTATGTCCTTCAGCGATTTTGCTCCCATGGCGGCCATGCCGCGCAAATACGCGTCCGGCAGATTCCACGCGAGCCCGGCGCGCACCACGTTTTCGAGATAAGCGGCCTCCGCGCGCTGGCGAACCGGGCCTCTGGTGACCCGGCCGATGTAAACCAGCGCCTGCGCACTCCCACCGGCCAGCTTGATCACCGGCTGGATCGCCTTGGAATAGAGCCCCGAGGCCACGTCCTCATAGGCGTCAAGCGGCCGCACATCCGCCAGCGACAGGCTCCACAGCACGCCCCAGACCTCGGCGCGCGGGTCACGCGCGATGGTCGCATAGCCCTCGGCCATCAGCGCAAAGCGATGGCGGGCGAGACGGGCAACACCCAGCGGTTTGGCGCCGGGGCATCGCTGGGCCATGCCAGCCACATCCATGTTGGAGCCATAGGCGAAATAGAGAGGCATCAATCCAAACCAAGAAAGGGGTGAGAGACGGCCAACGGGACCTTCCGCCACGGCTGACAGGCCGTCCGCATCCGCGTATAGGCTGCAAGCTTGATCACGCCGGGCGGAATGCCCTCCGGCGTGTATTTCTATTGTGCCGTCGGCTGCACAGCATCACAAGCAGGAGTGTCCGCGTGACTGGAACGACCCTTTCAAGCGCCAATCTCGATCCCCGCCGCCGCAAGGTGCTGCTGCGCTGCTGGCGTCGCGGCATGCGCGAATGCGACATCCTGCTGGGGACGTTTGCCGATGCCATGTTGCCGAGCCTGACCGAAGCCGAGGTCGACGATCTCGAAGCGCTCATGGAAGTGCAGGATCGCGATCTCTTCCGCTGGCTGACGGATGAGGCTGAGGTTCCCGACAATTGGAACAACGGAATTTTCCGCAAGCTGAAGGCATTCCACACCCATGACGGCCCCGTGAACGTCTGAGCGTCTTCACTGATTTTAAAATCATCTTGCAGGCGCAGCACTTGGGCGGCGTCGCATGATCGCCGATCTGCCTTTTGAATTGAACCTGCAGCACAATGACTGACCTGAAACGCCTGACAGATAGCCTCGTTCCCGGACGTGCCCTCACGCTCGCGTCCCTGCCCGATGGGTTCGACGGTTTTGTTGCAGCCGACATCGCGCGCGCTTTGGCCCGGGCGGGCGAAAGCCGCTCCGTGGTGCTGGTGCATGTGGCGCGCGACAGCACGCGCTCCAAAGCGTTTCAGGAATCGCTCGCCTTCGCGGCCCCCCATATCGAGGTGCTGGATTTCCCCTCGTGGGATTGCCAGCCTTACGATCGCGCCTCGCCCAATGCTGCGATCATTGCGCGCCGTATGACGGTGCTGGCGCGCCTTGCCCGCACCCGCTCGTCGGCCGAAAAGCCGCGCGTGCTGTGCGTCACCATCAACGGTTTGCTGCAGCGCGTGCCGTCGATTGCGAGCGTTGCAGCAGAGACGTTTTCGGCTGCGCCCGGCAACGCCGTCGACACGGACGATCTTGTGCGCTGGCTTGAGACCAATGGGTTTCTGCGTTCCAGCACCGTGCGTGAAACCGGCGAATATGCCGTGCGTGGCGGCATCATCGACATGTTTGCGCCCGGCATGCCGTTGCCGATCCGCCTCGACTTTTTCGGCGACACGCTGGAATCAATCCGCTCGTTTGATCCTGAAACGCAGCGCACAGTCGGGCAATTGCGCGCGCTTGATCTCGTCCCCATGAGTGAAGTGCCGCTGACCTCGGAGACGATGCGGCGGTTTCGGCAGGCCTATGTGGTGGAGTTTGGCGCACAGACGCGCGGCGACATGCTGTATGAATCTGTCAGCGAAGGCCGCCGCTTTGCCGGCATGGAACATTGGCTGCCGCTCTTCCACGATCATCTGGAGACATTGTTCAACTATATCGGCGATGCACCGATCCTGCTCGATCCGCAGGCCGAGGATGCAGCAGGCGAACGCCTCGCGCAGATCAAGGATTATTACGACGCGCGCAAAGCCGCTTATGATGAAGACCCGGCGCATGCCAATTACAAACCGCTGCCGCCCGACAGGCTTTATCTGACGCCGGACGATTGGCGCAAAGCACTTGATTCAGCGCCGCTGGCGCGCATGACGCCCTTCGCACAGCCCGACAAGCCAAAGTCAGAGCTGATTGATTTTGGCGGTTACACCGGCCGCAGTTTTGCTCCCGAGCGGCAGGACGAATCCATCAACGTGTTTGAAGCCGCCGTCACGCACATCCGTGATCTGCAGAAGGAAGGCCGTCGCGTCATCGTCGCTGGCTGGTCGGATGGATCGCGCGATCGTCTGGGCACCGTGCTCGCTGAACATGGTTTGAAGAAAACCGATCTCGTCAGCTCGCTGTCGCAGGCCCAAAGCCTGTCAAAAGACACCATTGCTTTGGCAGTTTTTGGCCTCGAACAGGGCTTTGAAGTCGGCGATCTCGCCATTGTCGGCGAAACGGATATTCTGGGCGACCGCCTTGTGCGCCAGCGCAAGCGCTCCAAGCGCGCCCAGAATTTCTTGAGCGAAGTTGGCGCGCTCAGCGTTGGCGATCTGGTCGTTCATGCCGACCACGGCATCGGTCGCTTTGTCGGTCTGCAGACCATCACCGCCATGGGTGCGCCGCACGATTGTCTTGAAATCCACTATGCTGGCGGCGACAAACTCTATCTGCCGGTTGAGAACATCGAGCTTCTCTCGCGCTATGGATCGGAAGATACCGAAGCGCAGCTTGATCGATTGGGCGGTGCCGGATGGCAGGCCCGCAAAGCCAAGATGAAATCGCGCATTCGCGAAATGGCGCAACAGCTTGTGCGCATCGCGGCCGAACGGCAATTGCGCGAGGCCCCGCGCCTGTTGCCGCCTGACGGCATTTACGACGAGTTCTGCGCGCGCTTCCCCTATGACGAGACGGAAGACCAGCAAGCGGCCATTGATGCAACGCTCGATGACATGGCCGCAGGCCGCCCCATGGATCGGCTCATCTGCGGCGATGTGGGCTTTGGGAAAACGGAAGTCGCGTTGCGTGCCGCCTTCACAGCAGCGCTCAATGGCAAGCAGGTGGCGGTGGTCGTGCCCACAACGTTGCTGGCCCGCCAGCACTTCAAGAACTTTTCCGCCCGCTTCTCCGGCCTGCCGATCAAGATCGCGCAGCTGTCGCGCATGGTGAATGCAGCGGACCAAAAGATTGCAAAAGCCGGCATTGCATCGGGCGATATCGACATTATCGTTGGCACACATGCGGTGCTGGGGAAGACGATTTCCTTCAAGGATCTCGGCCTTGTCATCATCGATGAGGAGCAGCACTTCGGCGTCAATCACAAGGAACGCCTGAAAAATCTGCGCGCCGAGGTGCATGTGCTGACGCTGTCGGCCACACCAATTCCGCGCACGTTGCAGCTTGCCATGTCTGGTGTTCGCGAACTCTCGATCATTGCGACGCCGCCGGTGGATCGTCTGGCGGTCCGAACTTTCATCACGCCGTTTGATGAGCTCATCATTCGCGAGGCTTTGCTGCGCGAGCGCTATCGTGGTGGCCAGAGCTTCTATGTCTGCCCGCGCATCGAGGATCTGGCCGACGCCTCGGCCTTCCTGCGCACAGCAATTCCGGAGGCGAAGTTCATCATCGCCCATGGGCAGATGACGCCGACCGAACTCGAAGACAAGATGTCGGCTTTCTACGAGGGCAAATACGACATCCTGCTGTCGACCAGCATCGTCGAATCGGGCCTTGATATCCCGACCCACAACCCAATAGAGGCCAACTAAGATATTGAAAAAAGGCTGATAAATGTAGGTGGTAAATAAATCCATGGGAGTCAAGATTATTATATGACCTAATGGCCTTTCATGTGGGCAGATAACTTTTTAGCAAAATTAATTGGATGAAAGTAAGCCGAATGTAGCAAAACCGACTCCTTGG
>CAIZGQ010000465.1 GCA_903932565.1 uncultured Hyphomicrobiales bacterium | reverse complement strand
CCGGCTGGACCCAGCCGCACATCCCGTCGCACAAAGGATGCGTGCCTTGGCATCAAATGGTCTAGACGCGAGCATGCCCCTGCCCAGCTGCGATCTTCTCCTGCGTGGCGGACGTGTGGTTGATCCCGCCAACGGCCGCGACGGGATTGCAGATGTCGCCATCCGCGCAGGGCGCATTCTGGATGTGGGGCGCGACCTCAAGGTCAAGGCACGTAAGGTTCTCGACATGTCGGGCCACATGGTGTGTCCCGGTTTCATCGACATGCATGTTCATTGCTATGAATGGGTGACCAATTTCGGCGTGCCGGCCGACGCAGCCGGGATCCACTCCGGTGCCACGACGATCGTTGATCAAGGCAGTGCTGGCCCTTGGACGCTTGGCGGTTTCAAGGCGTTTATTGCGGACCCGGCAAAGACCGATGTTCGCAGTTTTGTGTCAATCAATCTCGCTGGCGCGCTGCAAGGCGGTATGGATGGGCCGACGCTGCACAATCCGGGCATGGTCAGCCAGAAGGAATTGATCCGCATCGCGTGTGAGCATCCCAATCTCGTGCGTGGGATTAAATGCCATGGCGAAAGCGGCTCCATTTCACATTGGGGAACAACGGTTCTTGAAGCTGCATCTGCCGCCGGGCGCGAGGCTGATATTCCACTTTACATGCATACGGGCGAATTGTTTCCAGTCCTTGAGGCAACGCGGCCTGATCCCTCCTCCGTGCTACCCATGGTTTTGCCGTGGACAAAGCCCGGCGATGTGATGGCGCATGTCTACTCTTCCATGCCGGATGGCATCATGGGTCCCGGCACAAAAGTCCCTGAGTCCGTGCTGGAAGCGCGCAAACGCGGCGTTCTATTTGACCTGGGCCACGGCATCAACTTCTGCTTCCGCATTGCGCGCGCGATGATGGATGCGGGGGTGTATGCGGATACGCTGGGCAGCGACGTGCACGGCGATTTCAATTCCTACCACGACTATTCCATCCTGGATTACAGTCTCATCGGCGGGCTGAACAAGCTGCTGGCGCTGGGGATGCCGCTGCACACCGCGATTGCGGGGCTGACGAGCAACCCGGCCCGTGTGCTGCGCGACGAGTCCATCGGCACGTTGTCCATTGGGGCCCGCGCCAATGTGACAGCGCTCGCAACCCTCGAGGGCGACTGGACCTACATGGATGCCGAGCGCCAAAGCCTGCATGTGACGTCGCGTCTGCTGCCGAGCCTGGTGGTGATGGATGGCGAAGCCATCACGCCGGACTGCGGCCTTCTCAGTGATGTGATGTCGCCGTTGGAGCGCCCGCAGGGCATCACGCGCCGGTTTTCGCTCCAGCCGCCGCGCGGCTGAGTCATGCCCTGCACGACCTTGAGTGAGACATGAGGCGCATCCGGCTCGCTGTCCCCGATCTTGTCTCCAATTCCTATTTTTCGGCCATTGCGGCCTACGCCTTGGGCTTTTTCGAAAAAGAGGGCCTAGAAGCCGAGCTCACGCTGCTATTCCCGAACCACCTGCCCTATGAGGCTCTGCGCGATGGCAGCATCGATCTTGTGGCGGGTCCCGCCCATGCCGCCCTGCTCGCGTTCCCCAATTGGCACGGTGTGCGGCTCCTGAGTGCGTTGTCGCAAGGCACGGTTTGGGTCCTCGTCATGCGCGCGGATCTTGACGCAACACCAGGCGATCCGCGCTGCGTTGTGGGCCGCACGATTGGTGCAGCGCCCTTGGTGGACCTGACATTGAAGCGACTCCTCAAGGACGCTGGCATCGATCCGGACCTAGAAACCAGCATCATCGGCGTGCCTGGCACGCGCGAGCCCGGCGTCTCCTTTGGGGTTGCCGCCGCGCGCGCCTTGCAGGCGGGACAGATTGACGGCTTCTGGGCAAATGCCATGGGCGCCGACAACGCGCTGCGATCCGGCGTTGGCAAACTTGTGCT
>CAIZGQ010000464.1 GCA_903932565.1 uncultured Hyphomicrobiales bacterium | reverse complement strand
GCTGCGGCCTAACCTTCTCCCTTGGGAGAAGGTGGCGCGCGGAGCGCGACGGATGAGGGTTCTAGCGACGCTCGCTTTGCACCCCCCATTTGCACCCCGCCGCGCCCCTCGCTAAACCGCAAACATGCGCCCTGCCATTCTGACACCGCTGTTTGCCTCCGTCGCGACCCTGCCGGGCGTTGGGCCGAAGATGGCAAAGCTGTTTGACACGTTGCTGGCTGAGCCCGGCCGCGAAGCGCGCGTCGCGGACCTTTTGTTTCACTTGCCGCAAGGCACCATCGACCGGCGCAACCGGCCCAAGATTGCCGAGGCGCCGCTGGATTCCATGGTGCTGATCCAGGTGCGCGTGGTGGAACATCGCCCCCCGCCGCGCAATAGAGGGCCGCATCGCGTGCTCGTGGAAGATGACACGGGCGACATCCTGCTCGTGTTCTTCAAGGCCAATCCGGCGTGGATCGAAAGTTCCCTGCCGATGGGTGCGACGCGCTGGGTCTCCGGCAAGCTGGAGAACTGGGAGGGGCACCTGCAAATGGTGCATCCCGACCGGGTGCTGGACGAGGCTGGGCTTGCGCGCCTCCCGCCGGTCGAGCCCGTCTACGGCATGACACAGGGCCTCGGTGGGCGTTTGATCCAGCGCGCGGCGGAAGGCGCTTTGGCAAGACTGCCGAGTTTCCCCGAATGGCTCGATCCTGCTTTCTTGCAGCAGCGCAAATTTCCGGCGTTTGGCGAGGCCTTGCGGGTCTTGCACCGGCCGCAGACGCCGCAGGGCATCGATCCGATGAGCCCGGCGCGCCAGCGGGTCGCCTATGATGAACTGCTCGCGAGCCAGTTGGCGCTTGTGCTGGTGCGTGCCACATCGCGCAAGGCCGGTGGGCGCGGCAGCGTTGGCGATGGCCGCATCGCCAACAAGATCCTCGCCGCCCTGCCCTTCAAGCTGACGGGCGCGCAGACACAGGCCCTCGTCGAAATCCGCAAAGACCTGGCCGAGCCTGAGCGCATGTTGCGCCTGCTGCAGGGCGACGTCGGCTCGGGCAAGACGCTGGTTGCCCTTCTTGCGATGGCAAGTGTGGTGGAAGCCGGCCATCAGGCCTCGCTCATGGCCCCGACCGAAATTCTCGCCCGCCAGCATTATGAGCGCATGCTGCCGCTGGCTGAAAAAGCCGGCCTGGTTGTGGCCCTTCTCACAGGTCGCGATTCAGCCCCGCAGCGACGCAAGACACTTGCAGCACTCGCCGATGGCTCCATCGACATTGCCATTGGCACCCATGCGCTGTTTCAGGACAGCGTTGCCTTTCGGGATCTGGCGCTCGCCGTGGTCGATGAACAGCATCGCTTTGGCGTGCATCAGCGGCTCGCGCTCGGCTCCAAGGGCGAGGCGGTGGACGTGCTGGTGATGACGGCCACGCCCATTCCGCGCACCCTGGTCCTGACGTGCTTTGGCGATATGGATGTCTCGCTTCTGCGGGAAAAGCCCGCCGGACGCCAGCCGATTGAAACCCGCGCGGTACCGCTGGAGCGGCTCGACGAGGTCGTCCACGGCATTGGCCGCGCCCTCAACACGGGCGCACAGGTCTATTGGGTCTGCCCGCTGGTGGAGGAAAACGAGGATCTCGATCTCGCAGCCGCCGAGGAACGCGCGGCTGTCCTGCGCCAGTTTTTTGGCGACAAGGTCGGCGTCGTGCATGGCCAGATGAAGGGTCGCGACAAGGATGCGGCGATGGAAGCCTTTTCGAAGGGTGAAACGCAGATTCTCGTCGCCACAACCGTGATTGAAGTGGGCGTCGATGTGCCCAACGCGACGATCATGGTGATTGAACATGCCGAGCGCTTCGGCCTGGCGCAGTTGCATCAGTTGCGCGGACGTGTGGGGCGCGGCTCGGGAAAATCGACCTGCCTGCTGCTGTACAAAGGGCCGTTGGGTCAGGTGGCGCAGGCGCGTATCGAAATCATGCGCGAAACAGAAGACGGCTTTCGCATTGCAGAAGAAGACCTGCGCCTGCGCGGCGAAGGCGAGGTGCTGGGCACGCGCCAGAGCGGAACGCCGGGATTTCGCCTTGCTTCACTCGATGTGCACGCCGGACTGCTCGCTATTGCACGCGATGATGCACAGCTGATTTTTGCGCGCGATCCGACGTTGCAATCCGAGCGCGGTCAGGCCCTGCGGGTGCTGCTGTATCTGTTTGGGCGGGACGAAGCGATGCGGTTGCTGCGGGCGGGGTGAGGTTGGGGAGTGAGGTTGGGGGGCGAACCCTCACCCGGCGCGGAACGCGCCACCCTCTCCAAAGGGAGAGGGTCGTCTAGATCGCGGCTAACCTTCTCCCATGGGATAATGTGCCATGCGGAGCATGGCGGAT
>CAIZGQ010000463.1 GCA_903932565.1 uncultured Hyphomicrobiales bacterium | reverse complement strand
TCACCAAGCTTGTGAAAGTCGCCGATGTCGGCACGCCGCTCAACCCCAAGCTTGTCGAGCAACAATTGTCGGGCGCCGGCATCATGCAGTACGGATTCACGACGACAGAGAATATGATTTTCAAAGATGGCCAACTCACCAATGGCTCTTTGGCAGATTACAAGATCCCCAGCCTTCTTGACATGCCCGAGACCTATATCAACGAAACAGTGCAATCGACGCAGCCCGATGGACCCTTTGGTGCCAAGGGTGCGGGCGAAAGCACGACCATCGCGCTCTCGCCTGCCATCGGGAATGCGATCGCGGACGCAATCGGTGTACATATTCTGGATCTGCCCATCACGCCGGAAGCCGTGTATCGGGCGATCCAGAATCTGAAATCCGACGCGTCCAACCGAACGGGAGCCTGACATGAGCACGGCTCGTACGATTCGATTCAAACTCAATGGCGAAGCAGTCAAAGTGCAGGTGGAGGCCAGCGATACACTGGTGGAGGTGTTGCAGAACAAGTTCGACCTGAAGGGTGCGCGCGAAAGCTGCAGCCAGGGCCTGTGCGGTTGTTGCACGATCCTCGTTGATAAGGCAGCCGTGGCGGGCTGTCTGACGCTCGCGTGGTTTCTGGATGGTGCGGACATCCAGACCATTGAGGGCCTGGCGCAGGCCGATGCACTGGATCCCGTGCAGCAGGCCTTCATCGATGCAGGCGCGTTCCAGTGCGGGTTCTGCACGCCGGGGTTTATTCTCATGACCAAACAGTTGCTGGACCGCACGCCTGACCCAAGCGACGATGACATTCGCCATTATCTTGTGGGAAATCTCTGCCGATGCTCGGCCTATCCTGAAATCATGGCGGCGGTGAAACTTGCTGCGAGTCGGCGGCGCGACTTGGCATCCGTCACATGAAACATCATAATCGATATGATTACTCGCCCATTCCCAAACGTCCGGCCTTTGACTGGCCGGGGGGCAAGCGCCTCGCGTTTTATGTTGCACTCAACGTCGAAGATTTCAGCTTTGGGGAGGGGTTGGGTCACACGCCAACCTCCTTGGGGCCGCAGCCGGATCCGCGTAATTATGCGTGGCGCGATTACGGCCTGCGCGTCGGCATCTGGCGTATTTTCGAAATGATGGAGCGGTTTGAACTGCCGCTGACGCACCTGTTGAATGCGTCGGTCTGCGAACGCTGCCCGCAAATCATCGAGGAAATCCGCAGGCGTGGCGACGAAGTTGTTGGGCACGGGATCACAAATTCCGAGCGCCAGTCAGACATGGATGAGGCGACGGAAGCCGCGATGATCCGCGCCGCCACGGATATTCTGGCCTCGCATGTGGGAACGCGCCCACGCGGATGGATGGGACCGTGGATTGCAGAAACCCACGTGACGCCTGATCTTTTGAAGGAAGCTGGTTACGCCTATCTCATGGATTGGCCCGCCGACGACCAGCCGTTCTGGATGCGGACGCGATCAGGTCCCCTGCTCTCTGTTCCCTATCCAATTGAAATCAACGATACGCCAACCATGCTCAGCCGCGCACAACCTGCCACTGATTTTCACCGCATGATTGTTGATCAATTTGACATGATGCTGGCCCAATCGGAGCGGCAGCCCTTGGTGTTTGGTATTTCACTTCACACATTTTGCACAGGCCAACCGTTCAGGCTTGTGCAGGTCCAACAAGCCATTGAAACAATCCTCAAACACCCGAAGTTCGAGCGCGTATGGGTGACGACACCTGGCGCAATCGCAGACGCTGCCATGAGCTTGCCGCAAGGCATCGTGCCTGGAAGTGCGTGATTTTCGATCGGCAAAGGCATCTTTGAGGGGCGTCTTGCATCGTGTTCGACGACGCGACCATTAAAACCAATATCAACGTGCCTTTTTATATGATCCGGACCGCGCACCCGCACTTGAAGCCGGGCGCAACGAACTTCGCGACGGCGTTGAGACAGGGCTACGATCCAACGCCAGATTTGTATGCCTACGCGCAGACCAAGACCGCAATAATGGAGCATGTGAAGTCGCTGGCCAAGCAACTCGCGAGCGAAAGTATTCGTGTAAACGGCGTAGCACCGGGTCCATTCCGAATTCCGCTTCAGGTCAGCGGCGGCGCGACGCCGGACAAACTCAAGAATTTTGATGCAACGACGTCGCTGGGTCGGCCGGGTCAGCCAGCCGAGCTCGCGTCGATTTATGTTCAATTGGCGGCACATGATGCGAGCTTCACAATGGGCCCGATTTACGGCGCATCCGGCAGAACCGGGCAGCCCTGAATTGCGGTCTGGAGATGATGGCAGGACGTTCGCCGCGCCCGCGCAATGCCGACGTTCGTGATGCACACATCATGAAGATCGAAAGCTTGAGCGCACCAAAGATGACTTTAGGGAAGTACTTTTTGACCAAAGCGCTCTTCCAGCGCGCGACCAAACAGATATTTCATCTCAGGTCCGTCGATTGGCGGACTCTCGAAATGACGTGTTGGCGCTGCAAGCTCCAGCACGATGGTTGTGGACCCAACACTTTGAAACGCAGTGTCAAACCCCTTGTCCAGCGTTGCCAGGTCGGAAAAGTGAAAGACATTTGCAATCCCTGCAGCCTTGGCGACAGCAGCAAAATCGATCTGCTGTCCGTCAGGCAGTGCCGCCGCCGACGTCGAACCATAGCAGCGATTGGCCATGATCACAGAGACCATATTGGGAAGCGCCAGCCACCGCTCCACGAAAAGGACGCCTGTGTTCATGACGAATGCACCATCGCCCATAAAGGCCCAGAAGCGCGCCCCGGGATAGCCCAGGGCGATGCCAGCCGTGAACATCGTTGAAAGGCTCATTGAGGCTTCAAGATAAAACGTATTGTTGCGATCCCGCGTGGTCTCCCACCAGAGCTCGGATGAGTTTCCCGCCGATGTAATGACAATTTCGTCACGTCTGCGCTTTGCCAAAAGTGCAAAGCAGGCCTCCATGTCCATCGCCATCAGCGCGCTCCTCGCAGGACATCGCGGCCGAGCGCCACCACAGTCGGGCGGCCCAGAACGATGGCATGCCGATACGCTCGGCCAATCTCGCCCAGATCGTCCTGCTTCTCGATAAAAACGGCCGGAATATTGATCGAATCAATGACAGATCGGAGATACAATCCATTCGACACATGGAAACGCGCCGAGTCACCCGGCGCGCCCCGCAGGGTAATCAGAAACAGCATGGGAATCTGGTAGGTAAAATTGATTTTCGTGATCGCGTAAATGCAGGTCATGAAGCCTGATGCCCCCATCAGGGCAACGCCGGGCTTTCCCGTGAAAAACGCGCCGGAGCAAAGCCCAACCGCTGATTCTTCCCGATTGACGGGCACATGCCGGAAACGTTGATCCTGTTCAAAGTGCCGGATCAGAGGGGCAATCCAGTTGTCGGGAAGGCTAGCAACCAGATTGGCCCCCGCCTCATGCAGACCATCGGCGATCAGGCGTGAAACGGAGTCGGCGTTTGAAGCGACCTCGGTCAATGTCGGGCCTCGGTTTTCGTGATTGAAGACAGCGCCTGCATGAAATGGCCCGTCCCCATTGCTGGTTCGGAGAGCTTATGGCGGCAATTTCATTTTATCAAAGCGAAAGCGAAATATATTTGCAATAAACTTAGCCAGGCTTCGTCGAACAAATTGTCAAACTGGACTGTTTTTCTGCAATTTCAGATAATCACGTCTAT
>CAIZGQ010000462.1 GCA_903932565.1 uncultured Hyphomicrobiales bacterium | reverse complement strand
GGTGGCGTGCCGGTGTGCGTTGATCTGAAACTGCACTCCGCCTTGCAGGTTGGCGACGAGCCCCTGTTGCTTGCGCGCTATGCGCCGACCATCGTTGCGAGAGATCGCGTGGCGGGTGCGCGCGCGGCAATTGCTGCTGGGGCAAATGTGATCCTCATGGACGACGGCTTGCAGAATCCGTCGCTTTGCAAAGATTTGTCGCTGGTGGTGGTTGATGCGGCCACAGGCTTTGGCAATGGGCGATGCTTGCCCGCGGGTCCCCTGCGCGCACCGCTCACAGCGCAATGGCCGCATGTTGCTGGCATGATCCTGATTGGGACTGGCGTACCGGGCGAGCGCGCCGAGACCCAGGCACTGGCGCAAGATGTGCCCGTCTTCGAGGCCTTTCTCGAACCTGATGCGATTGTGGCCGGCAGCCTCAAGGGCAAAAAAGTCTTTGCCTTTGCCGGTATCGGCCGGCCGGAAAAATTCTACAGGACGTTGCGTGATTTGGGTGCAGACGTGGTCGCCACCCGCAATTTTGCCGATCACGCGGCCTTGTCGCGCGACCACTTGCAGATTTTGGCGCGGGAAGCGCGGTCTGCTCGCGCCATTCTCGTCACGACGCAAAAAGACGCTGTTCGTGCAGGTGCGCTATGGGACGCGCTCGATGTCGAGAAAGTTGTGCTGCCAGTTGCCCTGCGGTTCGAAGATCCGTCTGGTCTGACTGCCCTTTTGCAGACGACGTTGCGCCGCCGCGACCTTTGATCAGCTATATTTCTTCAATTCCATCTTGGCGATGGCACTGCGATGCACCTCGTCAGGGCCATCGGCCAATCGCAGCGCACGCTGCCACGTGTACATGTAGCCCAGCGGGACATCGTCGCACATGCCCGCCCCGCCATAGGCCTGGATGGCCCAGTCGATGATCTTGCTTGCCATGTTGGGGGCCAGCACCTTGATCATCGCAATCTCGGCGCGCGCCTCCTTGTTGCCGACGGTGTCCATCAGGTATGCCGCCTTCAACGTCAGCAAGCGTGCCTGCTCGATCATGATACGGGATTCAGCAATGCGCTCGTGCCAGACGGATTGTTCCGAAAGCGCACCGCCAAACGCGTGACGCGACTTCAGTCGCTTGCACATCATTTCCAATGCACGTTCGGCCGCACCTATCGAGCGCATGCAATGGTGGATGCGGCCGGGGCCCAGGCGTCCCTGCGCAATTTCAAAACCGCGCCCTTCGCCCAACAGGATGTTGGCAGCAGGCACGCGCACGTCGGTCAGCGAAATCTCCATATGTCCATGCGGCGCGTCGTCAAAGCCAAAGATCGGCAGATGCCGTTCGATTTTGATTCCCGCTGTGTCGCGCGGCACCAAAATCATCGACTGCTGTGCATGGCGTGGGGCCGTGGGATCTGTCTTGCCCATGACGATGAAGATTGTGCAGCGCGGGTCGCCCGCACCACTGGACCACCATTTGCGGCCATTGATGACGTAGGACGCGCCGTCGCGTTTGATGCTGCACTGGATGTTGGTGGCGTCTGATGAGGCAACATCGGGCTCCGTCATCAAGAAGGCGGAGCGAATGGTGCCCGCCAGCAACGGGTCGAGCCATTGGCGCTTCAAGTCTTCCGACGCGTAGCGTTCCAGCGTTTCCATATTGCCCGTGTCGGGCGCGCCGCAATTGAAGACTTCCTGGGCAAAATGCACGCGGCCCATGATCTCGCAAAGCGGCGCATAATCGAGATTGGACAGGCCTTCGGGAACGCGCTCGGACTTCGGCAGAAACAAATTCCACAGCCCCGCATCGCGCGCCTTGGGCTTCAACTCTTCCATCAAGGTTGAGGGTGTCCAGGCCTTGCCAGCTTTGCGATTGGCGTCGATCTCGGCATGGAAGCGATGTTCGTTCGGGTAGATGTGGGCGTCCATGAAAGCCAGAAGGCGCGCTTGCAGGTCGCGGGTGCGGCTTGAGGTTTCAAATTCCATCTGGCGTGTCCCGTCCCTGATAAGTCTGCCGCGTCCTTTGGTCCGGCCTTTGCCCGAAAAGGCTCAGCTTTCAGCGGCGTGTTCTGTGTTCATAAGCGCTTCAAAGTATGACGTTGAGGCCAAGCCGGGTGAGCTTGGCCTGCGGCGTCGCATAGGCTTCCTGCATATCAACATCCCAGTATTTCAAATCGTCGATCATGATCTTCTCGCCCGTGGTAGCGCACAGGACGAATGAGCCGGGTTTC
>CAIZGQ010000461.1 GCA_903932565.1 uncultured Hyphomicrobiales bacterium | reverse complement strand
CAGAACCGGCGCATCTCCCAAAAGTCCGGCAATGCGCGCACCGTCCAGCGTCGCGGACATGATCAGGAGGCGCAGGTCTTCGCGCAGGCCTGTCTGGGCGTCGAGAGCCAGGGCAAGGCCCAGATCAGCATCCAGCGACCGCTCGTGAAATTCGTCGAACAGAACGGCTGCGACGCCCTCAAGCGAGGGATCATCCATCACCATCCGCGTGAAGACGCCCTCTGTGATGACCTCAATCTGGGTGCGCGCGGAGACCTTGGACTCGAGCCGCACGCGAAGACCAATGGTGTCGCCGACCTGCTCGCCCAGTGTGCTGGCCATGCGCTGTGCGGCAGCCCGCGCGGCAAGACGTCGCGGCTCGAGGATCAGGATGCGTTTGCCGCGGACCCAGGGCTCATCGCGCAGCGCGAGGGGAACGCGGGTCGTTTTGCCCGCACCGGGCGGCGCCACCAGCACAGCACGTGTGTGCGCATTCAAACTGGCTTGAAGCCCCGAAATTATGTCGTCAATGGGCAGCGGATCGTCAAAACGCATGGGCTTTCGATGGCAGCAGCGTCAGCAAGATGCAACCTTTGCGGTTGAACATGCCTTGCTCACAGACGAGGGTCCGTCTTCCTCACCTCGATTTTCGAGGCGAACTTATGGCCGCTCTTCTCTCCGTTGCAGGAACCGGCTATACGGCGCGCCCAAGGACCCGAGGTGACCCGGTTCGTTACAGCCTTGTTCCGCGAAGGAAGTCTTATGGCGACTGATGGCACTCAGGAAATTGCATCCGCGCCCATGTCCGACCCCGCCGCAACAAGTCAATCAACTGCCGACCCGCATGGTGGAAGCTTTTGGTCCATGATGCTGGGCTCCATGGGCGTCGTCTATGGCGACATCGGCACGAGTCCGCTTTATGCCCTGAAGGCGGCCCTCGATCATTCCAAGGAGACCGGCGCGCCGGACGCCGAAGTCATTGGCATCGTGTCGCTTTTGCTTTGGGCGCTCGTCTTCATTGTGACATTTAAATACGTGCTGTTTTTGATGCGCGCTGACAACAAGGGCGAAGGCGGCACCCTGTCGCTCATGGCCTTGGCGCAGACGGCACTCGGGCGACGCGTGCTCCCGGTTTTCCTGCTCGGCGTGGCGGGGGCTGCGCTCTTCACGGGCGACGCGATCATCACCCCCGCGATCTCCGTGCTGTCCGCGGTCGAGGGCCTGAATATCGCCTCGTCCGCATTCCAGCCCTATGTGATCCCCATTACCGTCGCCATTCTGTTCAGCCTGTTTGCCGTTCAAAGTGGTGGCACGGCGCGTGTCGCGACGTTTTTTGGCCCCATCATGGCGCTGTTCTTTGCGCTGATCGCTGTCTTGGGCCTCTGGCATATCGCGGATGCGCCGCAAATTCTGTTTGCCTTCAATCCGCTTGAAGGCCTGTCATTTCTTGTGGGCAATGGTGCGGCTGGCTTTGTGACTCTGGGCCTCGTGTTTCTGGCTGTGACCGGCGCAGAAGCGCTTTACGCAGACATGGGTCATTTTGGACGAAAGCCCATTCAATATGCCTGGATTTGCTTTGTGCTGCCGGCTCTGCTGTTGAACTACCTCGGCCAGGGCGCCTTGATCTTGAAATCGCCCGAAGCCATCAAAGATCCGTTTTATCTCATGGTCCCAAGTTGGGGACTCATTCCCTTCGTCATTCTGGCAACAATCGCGACTGTGATTGCAAGCCAGGCCGTGATTACCGGCGCTTTCTCGCTCATTCGCCAGGCCATTCAGCTTGGGCTTTTGCCCCGCATGGAAATTCATCACACATCGGCGACGCTCGAAGGTCAGATTTTCGTGCCGCGAGTGAATCGTATCCTGCTGATCGGCGTGTTGCTTTTGGTGTTTCTGTTCAAGTCCTCGGACGCGCTGGCAAACGCTTACGGCATTGCCGTCACCGGCACGATGGTCGTGACAACGTCGCTCTCGTTCGTCGTGGTTTGGAAATTGTGGAAATGGCCGCTGTGGGGCGCGCTGTCCTTTGTTGCATTCTTCCTTGTGATCGATCTTGCCTTTCTTGGCGCAAATCTTGTGAAGGTGCTGGAAGGCGGCTGGGTGCCCTTGTTGCTCGCGGCGTCCACCATGGTTGTCATGTGGACCTGGGCGCGCGGCTCGCGCCTTCTAGAGCAAAAGACTCATCGTGATTCCATTCCGACGCGCGATCTGATCCGCATGCTGGAGAAATCAAAGCCAACAAAAGTGCAGGGCACAGCGATCTTTCTGACGTCTGATCCCGAAGTGACGCCATCGGCCTTGATGCACAATCTCAAACACAACAAAGTCATTCACGAGCGTGTGTTTATCATCTGTGTGCGAACGGAAGCCGTGCCGCGTGTGGTCTCCACGAGCCGCTATGAGATCGAAAAGCTGAGTGATGATTTTACTCGGATCACGCTGCACTTTGGCTATATGGAAAGTCCGCGCGTCCCGGCAGCCCTCGCCACATTGCGCAAGGCAGGGTTGAAGTTCGATATCATGACGACATCGTTCTTCCTTGGGCGGCGGACCATCAAGGCCTCAGCAAATTCCGGGATGCCCATCTGGCAGGACAAGCTGTTCATCGCTTTGTCGAAGCAGGCGGCCAATGCGACGGACTTCTTTGCCATTCCATCGGACCGCGTTGTGGAGCTTGGCGCACAAGTTACGATTTGAAGAAATTCGAAACCGGCGAGCCGCCCGACACCAGGCGTTGCGTGTCAGCGGGTCATTTGGGTGCAACGCGTAAAACTTCGTCACGTGCTGTTGCGCTGCGCGCACAGTAATGCGCGCCAAGAGATTGTATTGTGTGACAGTTATTGTCACACAATTGATCAAAACCCATGGCAGCGCCTCGAACAATCAAGACTGAAGATCCGGCCTTGGGGGCGGCGCAACTCCTTGTCCGACTGGGCGTCGCTCTGCTTGCCATTGCTGTTCCGTGCGGGGCCGTCGGCTCGCGCCGCTTGATATTTACGCTCGTGCCCGTGGGCGCGGCGCTTTTGATCATTGGCGGCATGCTGGCACCGGGGTCTGGCAGACCACATTGGCGCAGGGTTTTGCTGGAACCTGCTGGTTTGACGGCGATGTTTCTGGTGGGCTGGATGTGCCTGTCGCTCATCTGGACACCCTATGTCGCCACCGGGTCGGAGCGGTTTTTCAAGACAGCCGGCACTGTTGCGCTTGCCATTGCGGCGGCAATCCTGCTGCCGGACCGGACCAAGACATCCAATCTCTATCTCCTGCCCATCGGGATTGGGGCCGGCGCCGTGGCGACCATTTTGGTGGCCCTGCTGGCTCCCTCGGCTGGTGGCGCACGCAGCATCGACATCGAGGGGTCCACGGTGGATCGCGCAGCTGTCGGGCTCATCATGCTGGTTTGGCCTGCCCTTGGGGCGCTGGCCGTTCGCGAACGTTGGGCGTCTGCCGGGGTGTTGGCCGTCTTTGTCGGATTGGCTGCAATCCTCACCTGGAATCCCGTGGCTATTCTCGCCATGGCGCTGGGTGCGTTGACCTTCGTTCTGGCAATCCGGAAGCTCCGGCAAACAGCCCTCGTGCTTGCAGGCATTGCAGGGGTGCTTTTTGCGGGAGCCCCGCTTCTGGCCATTGGCTTTGGCGCAGTCGGCGCAAAGCTCAATGTCAATCCGGAGGGGTTCCTGGGCTTTGCAACAATTTGGGGCGACCTCATGAAACATGAAGGCCTTCGGTTGCTGACAGGGCACGGCATCGATGCCACGGCGCGCGGCATTTCCAGCGGCTTCCTGTCACCGCAGATTCCGCGAACGATTTTGCTTGAGGTTTGGTACGATCTTGGGGTGATTGGTGCGCTAGCGGCGGCTGTGTTGGCAGCGCGCGCCATGATGGCGGCCTCGCACGTCTCGGAGCCGCTGGGACCCTTTGTTCTCTCGACACTGGTCTGTGGCCTGACGATCGCAATCTCAGGCATTTCCACGGGTCAATTGTGGTGGGTGTCGCTGCTCGCGGTCGTCGGAATTGCGTACGGCCTTGTGATCAACGGTCAGTATCGCACGGAGCGACCGCATCTGAGCTCATCTGAGGCACGGCGATTGTCCACCGCCTGACGCTTTTGCAAGGCAGCCAAGGCTGGCCTCAAGCGTCGAGAGATATGTCCGCTCCAACCGCCCGCCCGTTTGTTGCCTGCGCCCCAAACTGCGTGGCAAAGAACGAATGGTAAGTCCCGCGGCGCTCCATCAGCTCCGCATGAGTGCCGTGTTCAACAGCACGGCCGCCTTCGACGACACAAATGCGATCTGCGTTGATGATTGTTTGCAGACGATGCGCCACAACGAGTGTTGTGCGGCCAACCCGCAAGGCATCGAGCGCTTTCTGAACTTCACGCTCGGACTCAGAATCCAGCGCCGCCGTTGGCTCATCCAGCAGAAGAATAGGGGCGTCCTTCAACATAGCGCGCGCAATCGCAATGCGCTGACGCTGGCCGCCTGAGAGCTGCGCACCTTGCTCACCAACCGGTGTGTCATACCCTTTGGGAAAGCCGGTGATGAACTCATGCGCATTGGCTTTGCGCGCCGCAGTCATGATCTCGTCGTCACTTGCGCCCGGGCGGCCCAACGCAATGTTGTCCCGGACCGTGCCGCGAAACAGGAAAACGTCCTGCGCCACATAGGCGATTTTGGCGCGCAGACTATGCAGAT
>CAIZGQ010000460.1 GCA_903932565.1 uncultured Hyphomicrobiales bacterium | reverse complement strand
GCATCCGCAGGGCACCTTCTCCCAAGGGAGAAGGTTAGCTGCGATCTTGCAGACCCTCTCCCACCGAACCCGGCTCTAGCCGGAGTTCGGCATTTCAGGATGCGCAAGTCGGGTAGACCCGACTTGCGTTGGAGAGGGTGGTCGGCGGATGCCGACCGGGTGAGGGTTTCAGGTAACAACCCACACCCTCATCCGCCCCGCGCTGCGGGGCACCTTCTCCCGCTGGGCGGGAGAAGGACAAACCTCTCCACGTAAGTCGGGTCTACCCGACTTGCGCATTTCAAAACCCGAACTCCGGCTAGAGCCGGGTTCGGTGGGAGAGGGTTCGCATTGAGAGGCCGCAGCCATATCCTTCTCCCTTGGGAGAAGGTGGCACGCGGAGCGTGACGGATGAGGGTAAAGGGACTTCTGCAGGACCCTCACCCGGCGCGGGACGCGCCACCCTCTCCCAAGGGAGAGGGTTCGCCACAGCTACAGCCTTCACTTCGCCTTGGCGACCGCGCGCTTGGCCATCACGCTAATGAGATGGGCGCGATATTCCGCGTCGGCATGAATGTCCGAGTTCAAACCTTCTGCCGACATCTTCACGGCGCCAGCCGCCTCCGGCGTGAAGCTCTTGGTCAGGGCTGCCTCGATCTCGGTTGCACGGAACACGCCGCTGGCCCCAGACCCGGTCACAGCCACGCGGATGCCGCTCGCCGTGTCCGCCACGAAAACGCCGACAATGGCGTAACGCGAGGCCGGGTTGCGGAACTTCTCGTAAGCCGCCTTCTTGGGGATCGGAAACGACACCTTGGTGACGATCTCACCCTCTTCCAAAGCCGTCTCGAACATGCCGGTGAAGTAATCGTCAGCCGGAATCGCCCGTTTGTTGGTGTGGATCGTTGCACCCATCGCGAGAGCCGCTGCGGGATAGTCAGCCGCCGGATCATTGTTGGCAATCGACCCGCCGATGGTGCCGCGATGGCGCACAGCCGGATCACCGATCAGGGACGCAAGATCCGCCAGCGCGGGGATCGCCTTGGCCACAGCAGCAGAGGCAGCCACATCCGCATGGCGGGTCATCGCGCCGATGGTGACGGTGTCGCCCGTCACTTCAATCCCCTTGAGATCCTTGATGGCGCTCAGATCGATCAGGTTGGCAGGCGACGCCAGCCGTTGCTTCATGGTCGGCAAAAGGGTCATGCCGCCAGCAAGGATCTTGGCGTCATCGGCAGTTCCGGCAAGACCGGCGGCGTCGGCCACAGAGGCCGGCTTGTGATAGCTGAAAGGATACATGGTGCTCTCCTGATCCAATATATCTACCCCGCCTTGATGTCGGCGCGGTAGAGGAAAATTTCACGCAGCTGCCAATTCAAACAGCAACCAATCTATTCTGCGGCTTTGGCCAACACGGACATTTGCGCCGCACGCCAGATGGCCGACGGGGTGGCCGGCATGGCAATGTTCTCGTGGCCGAGCGCGTCCGTCAGTGCGTTGATGACGGCCGGTGGCGAGGCAATTGCCCCCGCCTCGCCGCAGCCCTTGATCCCCAGCGGGTTCGAAGGGCACGGCGTCGAGGTCATGGCGACTTCGTAAGACGGCAGATCGTCCGCGCGCGGCATCTGATAATCCATGTAACTCGCGGTCACGAGCTGCCCCGACTTGTCATAGACAACGCCCTCAAACAAGGCTTGCCCGACACCCTGCGCAATACCGCCGTGGACCTGACCCTCGACGATCATCGGATTGATGACGTTGCCGAAGTCATCAACGGCGGTCCAGCGATCAATCCGCACACGGCCTGTGGCCGGATCAACCTCCAGCTCACAGACATGGACGCCGGATGGGAACGTGAAGTTCGACGGATCCCAGAAGGCGCTTTCCTTCAGGCCGGGTTCGAGCTCCTGCCCGTTGAACTTGTGAGCGACATAGGCCTGCAGCGCGACGGAAGCAAAATCGATCGACTTGTCGGTGCCCTTGACCGTGAACTGCCCGTCCTTGAACTCGATATCGTCGGGCGAGGCCTCGAGCACATGGCCCGCGACTTTCTTGGCCTTCACCTCGATCTTGTCGAGGGCCTTCACGATGGCCGACATGCCAACCGCCCCCGAACGCGAGCCATACGTGCCCATGCCCATCTGCACTTTGTCCGTGTCGCCATGGATAATCGCGACATTGTCGATGGGGATGCCAAGGCGCGACGACACGAGCTGTGCAAACGTCGTCTCGTGCCCCTGCCCGTGCGAGTGCGAGCCGGTGAGAATTTCAACGGTGCCGACCGGGTTGACGCGGACTTCGGCTGATTCCCACAGGCCAACACCGGCACCCAGCGAGCCGACTGCGGCTGACGGCGCAATGCCGCAGGCCTCGATATAGGCCGACATGCCGATGCCGCGCAGAAGGCCCTTGGACGCCGACTTCGCCTTGCGCTCCGCCAGTCCTTTGTAATCGGCCATCTCGATCGCAAGATCGAGCGAGGCACCATAATTGCCCGCGTCGTAGCACATGATCACAGGCGTCTGGTGCGGGAACTGGGTGATGAAATTCTTGCGCCGAAACTCAGCCGGGTCCATCCCCATTTCACGCGCGGCGACTTCAACGATGCGCTCGATCACGAAGGTTGCTTCCGGACGCCCCGCGCCGCGATAAGCATCCACCGGTGCGGTATTGGTGTAGACGCCATCAACCTCGCAATAAATGGCGGGCAGATTGTACTGACCCGACAAGAGCGGCGCATAAAGATAGGTCGGCACGGACGACGAGAATGTCGAAAGATAGGCGCCCAGATTGGCCTTTGTATGGACACGCAAGCCCAGCATCTTGCCGGACGCATCCAATGCGAGCTCGGCGTGGGTCACGTGATCACGGCCATGGGCATCGGCCAGAAACGCTTCCGTGCGATCGCCCGTCCACTTCACCGGACGACCGACTTTCTTGGCAGCCCAGACGCAAACCGTCTCCTCGGCATAGATGAAAATCTTCGAGCCAAAGCCACCGCCGACATCGGGTGCCACAACACGCAGCTTGTGCTCGGGCGCAATGCCGATGAAGGCCGAGAGAACGAGCCGCGCCACATGCGGGTTCTGGCTTGTTGTGTAGAGCGTGAAGCCCTCCGTGCCCTCGTCATAATCGCCGACCGCTGCGCGCGGCTCCATGGCGTTGGGGGCAAGCCGATTGTTAACGATGTCGAGCTTCGTCACATGCGCTGCTTTTGCAAACGCCGCCTCAGTCGCGGCCTGATCTCCCAGATGCCAGTTGTAGACGACATTGTTGCTGGCAACGTCATCCAAAATCATATTGGTAAAGCCGCCATCTGCCCACTCAAAAATACGGTGGGTGTAATCCCAATACTGCTCAAGGGTT
>CAIZGQ010000459.1 GCA_903932565.1 uncultured Hyphomicrobiales bacterium | reverse complement strand
TCCTTGCCACCGGGCGCGCAGAGGTTCAGCCGCGCCTCGGTGCCTTCCGCGAGCACATTGGCATAAGCGGCACAGGTGTAGCCGCATTGGCCGCAATCCTGCTGCGCCATGGCGGCCATTAGGCGCGGTGCGATTGGCCGATCCTTGGCGAGGTCCATGCGCGCGTCAATTTCCATGGCCGGGTCGTGCCAGGGTGCATCATCATTCGTCGCGGCATTCGAGGGCGCCGCTGGCACAACAAGGTCCGCAACGCCCGCAGCGCCCGCAGGTTGTGGCACAATCACGGCCGCCAGAAAGCCGGAGAGCCACGCCCGCTGTTCATCGGAAAAAGGTGCGTTTTCCGGGATCAATTTGAGGGATGGCATGTTTGCCGGGTTCACAGGCAGTGTCATGCCATCACCTCGCGCATCAAGCTTGCGATCTCTGCGGATGCGAGGCGGCCAGTGAAAGCATGAAAGCTCTCTGCCACGCTTGCGCGGTGTGCGAGATATGTTTTTAAAAGCGCTTCCACATAGGCTGGCGCTTCGCTCGCAGTGATGCCTTTTGCAAATTCTTTTGCGATGGAAGCGTCACTTCCAAAGCCGCCGCCCACGACGACGTCAAAGCCGTCAACCGTGTCGCCATCGTCATTGATGGCAACGCGCGCACCGATCAGGCCAATGTCACCGATGTAATGCTGCGCACAGGAATGATGGCAACCGGTGAGATGAATGTTGATCGGCACATCCAGTGCGACGCGGCTTTCACAATAGGCCGCAATTTTTTCGGCATTGCCTTTGGTTTCCGACGCACCAAACTTGCAACCCGCCGAACCCGTGCAGGCAACCAGTCCGGCACGGATTGAGGAGGCCTTCCACTCGAGCCCGCAAACCTCAATCGCTGCCTTGGCGGCCTCGAGTTTAGCATTTGGAATGCCCGAGATTAGCAGGTTCTGCCAAACGGTGAGGCGAATATCGCCATCGCCATATGTCTGTGCGATGGACGCCATGGCCCGCATCTGGTCCGATGTCATGCGCCCAACAGGCAGAACGACACCAATATATTGAAGACCGTCCTGGGCTTGTGCATGGACGCCTACATGGGCGAGACGATCCTGTTGGGGGCGGGGGGCCACATATGCAGCGTCCACACGCTGCAAGGGCGCACCAAGCTCAGTCTCCACGGCTTTGAGAAATTTCTCGAAGCCCCAATCGTCAAGGACATATTTCAAACGTGCCTTGTTGCGGTTGGTGCGGTCACCATGCGCGATGAAGACGCGTACGATCGCATCAGCGACCCTTGTTGCATCTTTTGGCGCAACAACGACGCCCGTATCACGGGCAAGATCGTGATGGCCGGAAATGCCGCCCAGCACGAGACGAAACCAGATGCCCGCTGCCACGTTGGTGCCGTCCAGCACGCGGACCGCTTGAAAGCCAATGTCGTTTGTTTCTTCCAGCGTCGGGATGGGGCCGCCGCCGTCAAACGCCACATTGAACTTGCGCGGCAGGCCATAAAGGCCGCGATCATTCAGGATGTGATAATGCCATTCGCGCGCAAACGGCCGTGTGTCCAGCAGCTCCTGCGCAGCAATCCCCGCTGTCGCATCGCCTGTGACATTGCGGATATTGTCAGCCCCGGAGCCACGCGAACAAAGTCCGAGGTCCTGAATGGCTTCCACCACATTGGCGGCGTTTTTGGCCTCGATCTCACGGATCTGGAGATTGGCTCGGGTTGTCACATGGGCAAAGCCACCGGCCAATTTGTCGGCCACATCGGCCATGCCGGAAAATTGCCAGTGGGTCAGGATGCCGTTGGGGATGCGCAACCGGCACATGTAAGAGTTCTGAGCTGGCGCAACATAGAACAAGCCAAAATACCGCCAGCGAAAATTGTCCTGCGGCTTGGGATATTCGTTCTGCTCCGCTTGTCCCTTAAAACGCTGGTACGCATCAAAGGGGTTCTCGTCGCGCTTCCACTTTTCCTGATCAACCAGTTTGCCACCGCGCGCCTCTGTCGCGGCCATGGCAGACATATGCGCTGCGTCCGGACCTGAGGGCACGGGCGCTGCTGTTTGCGCAGGGATGGCCTGAACGGTGCGCGTTGCCTGCACGCCTGAGAGAAAGCCTTCCAGATAACGCTTTTGTTCCGGGGTGAAGTCGGCGCTCATGCGGCCTCCGGCAGGGCAAGGGTTGGACCGAAGATGAGATCGGCGCGCATCTGATCGATGGGGGCGGCTGTGCGGATCAGGTCGAGATACCAAAGCGCATCCGCGTGATCGCCATAGAGAATTGCGCCGGTCAGTCGGTCGTTCTGAATGACAAGTTTTTTGTAAGTTCCGGCGGCATCGTCGGAATAAACAAGCGATTCGCTTCCAGGCGCGCCAATGAAATCGCCAGCTGAAAAGAGCCCGACGCCGGAGACCTTCAGATTGGTCGAGAGCACGGACCCTTCGTAACTGTGCTGGCTTGAGCCCATCAAGCGGGCCGCTAGAATTTTCGCCTGCGCGTAGGCAGGTTCAACAAGTCCATACGCAGAGCCACGATGCTCGGCACATTCACCGATGGCGAAAATATTCGGGTCCGATGAGGCAAGACTATCATCAACACAGATGCCGCGTTGGCAGGTCAGGCCGCTTGCACGGGCAAGATCCGTGTTCGGCCGAACCCCAACAGCGCACACGACCATGTCAGCGTCCAGTGTCCGTCCGTCAACCAATTCGACGGCTTGCGGCTTTTCTGTACCGATCACGCGCGCCGTGTCCGCATTGAGGATCACGCAGATGCCAAGCTTCTCCATGCTACGTTTCAAGAGTTGGCCGGCGTGCGCATCCAACTGGCGCTCCATTAACCGGTCCATGAGATGGATGAGCGTGACGTCGGCGCCAGCACGCGCCAGGCCATAGGCGGCCTCAAGTCCAAGAAGTCCGCCCCCAATCACCACCATTTTGCGACCCGGCGTGGCGGCCGCCATCAGCGCGTCAGCATCTTCCATGTCGCGAAAGGTTGTAACTTGCGTCAGATCCATGCCGGGCTTTGGCAGTCGGATCGCTTGCGAGCCAGTGGCCAGAACAAGCACGTCATAGCCCAGCACGTCGCCATCGGCGCAAATGACATCCCGGGTTTCGCGGTCAATCGCTTCAACTTTGCAATCGGTTTTGAGTTTGATGTTTGAGGC
>CAIZGQ010000458.1 GCA_903932565.1 uncultured Hyphomicrobiales bacterium | reverse complement strand
CCTGGATGGCGGTGCGCACGACCTTGGTCGGGTCGATGATGCCAGCCTTGACCATGTCGACAGAGCTGCCCGACTGGGCATCAAAGCCGAAGTTGTAGTCGGTCGACTCGAGCAGCTTGCCAACCACGACGGCGCCATCTGCACCAGCGTTGTCGACGATCTGACGGGCCGGAGCCTGGATCGCCTTGCGGACGATATCGACACCGGTCTTCTGATCGGCATTGGCAACAACCACATTGGCGAGGGCTGCAATGGAACGCAGCAGAGCCACGCCACCACCGGGAACGATGCCTTCTTCCACGGCCGCGCGGGTCGCGTTGAGGGCGTCGTCAACGCGGTCCTTCTTTTCCTTCACTTCGACTTCCGTCGCGCCGCCGACGCGGATCACCGCGACGCCGCCAGCGAGCTTGGCAAGACGCTCCTGGAGCTTCTCACGGTCGTAGTCGGAGGTCGTCTCTTCGATCTGAGCCTTGATCTGGCCGATACGAGCTTCGATGTCGGCCTTGGCGCCTGTGCCGTCGATGATCGTGGTGTTTTCCTTGTCGATCCGGATGCGCTTGGCGCGGCCGAGCATGGCAAGGGTCACGTTCTCGAGCTTGATGCCGAGATCTTCCGAGATCAGCTGACCGTTGGTCAGGATCGCGATGTCTTCCAGCATGGCCTTGCGGCGATCGCCGAAGCCAGGCGCCTTGACGGCCGCAACCTTCAGGCCACCACGCAGCTTGTTGACGACGAGCGTGGCCAGAGCCTCGCCTTCGACGTCTTCAGCAACGATCACCAGCGGCTTGCCGGTCTGCACAACGGCCTCGAGGACCGGGAGCAGGGACTGCAGCGAGGACAGCTTCTTCTCGTGGATGAGAATGTACGCGTCATCGAGCTCGGCGATCATCTTTTCCGCATTCGTGATGAAATACGGGGAGAGATAGCCACGGTCGAACTGCATGCCTTCGACGATGTCGGTCTCGGTCTCGAGGCTCTTGGCCTCTTCCACCGTGATGACGCCCTCGTTGCCGACCTTCTGCATCGCCTTGGCGATTTCCTGGCCGATGAACTCGTCGCCGTTGGCCGAAATCTTGCCGACCTGGGCGATCTCCTCGTTCGAGGTGACCTTCTTCGAGTTCTTCTTGAGGTCTGCAACGATGGCTTCAACCGCAAGGTCGATGCCGCGCTTCAGATCCATCGGGTTGAGGCCAGCGGCCACGGCCTTCACGCCTTCACGGGCGATCGAGGCTGCGAGCACGGTGGCTGTGGTGGTGCCGTCGCCGGCTGCGTCGTTCTGCTTGGACGCGACTTCGCGAACAAGCTGTGCGCCGAGGTTTTCGAACTTGTCGGCAAGCTCGATTTCCTTGGCGACGGTAACGCCGTCCTTCGTGATGCGCGGAGCACCGAAGGACTTTTCGATCACGACGTTACGACCCTTGGGGCCGAGTGTGACCTTGACGGCGTTTGCGAGGATATCAACGCCGCGCAGAATGCGATCGCGCGCGTCGGTTGAGAAACGAACGTCTTTGGCTGCCATGTGAATTTAACTCCTGAAAGAATGTGGGACGCGAAAGATCAGCTCACGACGCCCATGATGTCGGATTCCTTCATGATCAGGAGATCCTCACCGTCGATCTTGACTTCGGTGCCCGACCACTTGCCGAACAACACGCGGTCGCCAGCCTTCACGTCGAGGGCGACAAGCTTGCCGCTGTCGTCGCGCGCGCCGGGGCCGACCGACACAACCTTGCCCTCCTGGGGCTTTTCCTTGGCGGTATCAGGGATAATGATGCCACCCTTTGTCTTTTCCTCGCCTTCAAGGCGCTTGACGACGACGCGGTCGTGCAGAGGACGGAATGCCATTGTGTCTTTCCTGTCGTTTTCCAGTGCCAAAGGCACCGAACTAGATGGATTGTTAGCACTCAATGATTGCGAGTGCTAACGCGTCTTTGAGATAGGGAAGAGCCAGGTCCCCGTCAAGGGCGACGCGCGTTCATCGTTCGAAGAAACCGCTGTCCATATGTTGGTAAATATGCCAACATATGCGTCATTGATTTTTAAAGTTCGGTTTCTTGAAAAATATTTCCTGGGTCAAAGCCGCGCTCAAAGAATTCTTGGCGTTCCCACGCCCTGTTCAGGAGCAAATGAAATATGCCCTGCAAATTGCTGCGGCGGGCCAGAAGGCAGATTGCGCCAAACCCATGCGCGGATTGGGCAGCGGCATTTTGGAAATTGCCCTGCCATATCGTGGCGATGCGTTTCGGTGTGTCTATGCCGTTCAGATGGGAAACGATCTTTGGGTGATACATGCCTTTCAGAAAAAATCGCCAAACGGCATCAAAACGCCCAAGCATGAAATCGACGTCATTGAAATGCGCCTCAAACGATTGAAGGAACTGGTGAAATGACGAAGACACTCAGTCCGGACGATGACTTCGCTCTCATCCGCGGCACAGGCAACGTTTTTGCAGATCTTGGTGATGCTGACGCTACGACCAAGAGAATGAAGGCGGACTTGGCGGCGGAGATCATCGCAACGCTTGACGTGCGAGGTTTGAGCGCTCGCGCCGGGGCCAAAGTAGCCGGTGTTGATGGCTCTGACATTCAGCGCATACGCAACGGCGATCTCGCCCGTTTCACGCTGGATCGACTGGTGAAGATCGCCCACCGTTTGGGCCGTTCGGTGGAACTGCGGGTGTTGCCCAGCTCATCAGACGTGGCGGCTTAATCCAGCACTCACCAAAAATCCGGCCCGGTTGGGGCAAGCCGCCCGCCGAGCCGCACCGGCGCAATTTTTAGCGCCAGTCCCGTCTTGGGGTCCGTCTCCACCGCCACCCCGCACAGCGTGGCGGGACCATTGGCCGGCTCAAACCGGCCACTGGGAATGCGGCGGGTAAAGCGGCGCACCGGCTCCTCCTTGTCCATGCCGATGACGGAATCGTAATCCCCCGTCATCCCGGCATCGGTCAGGTAAGCCGTGCCCTGCGGCAGGATCTGCGCATCAGCCGTCGGCACATGGGTGTGCGTGCCCACAACCAGCGAGGCGCGGCCATCGGCGAAATGGCCCATGGCGTATTTCTCGCTCGTGGTTTCCGCGTGCATGTCGATGACGATGGCATCAGCGCCCAAACCCAGCGGGCACGCGGAGAGTTCGCGCTCAACGGCCGCAAATCCATCGTCGAGCGGGTCCATGAAGACGCGCCCCATCACGTTCATCACCAGAACCCGCTCGCCGCCCCGCGCTTCAAACAGATAGGAGCCATGGCCGGGCGTGCCGGGCGGATAATTGACCGGGCGGATGAGGCGGGGCTGACGCTCGATGAACACAAGCGCCTCACGCTGGTCGAACGCGTGATTGCCAAGCGTGATGCAATCGGCACCGGCCTCCAGAAACTCGTCGCAGATGGCCTCCGTGATGCCAAAGCCGCCGGCGGCATTCTCGCCGTTGACGATAACGAAGTCCAAATTCCAGCGGCGGCGCAGGGTTGGGAGCTGGTCCAGCAGCGCAACACGACCGGCCCGGCCAACAATATCACCAATAAAAAGCAGTCGCATGGGGGTCCCGTTTCTTCTCCGCATAGGCATGCGGAGCCGGAACCTTGTCAACTGCTGGCCAGCCTTTTAGCCGATCCGCATGACCCTCAGGCGCGACGGCGGACCCGAACGTCCGGCTGCGCAGCTGCCACCCGCGCATTCGTCACCGCGCCAATGCTGAACACATTGACGAGTTCGGCCAAACGCTGCGCCTGTTGGGCCAGTGCTTCACTGGCCTGGTTGGTTTCCTGCGCCATGGCGGCATTGTGCTGGGTCGTGCGATCCATCTCGTTGATCGAGATATTGATCTCACGAAGCCCGGACGACTGGGCCTGGATGTTGCCGACAATCTCCGTCACCAGCGCATTGATGTTCCCAACCTGATCGACGATGCGCTCCATGGCGCGGCCGGTCTGACCGACAAAATCCACCCCTTCCGCCACCCGCGCAGCCGATTGCGAAATGAGAACCTTGATGTCCTTGGCGGCATCGGCGGAGCGTTGCGCCAATGAGCGCACTTCCTGCGCGACGACGGCAAAGCCACGGCCGGCATCGCCGGCGCGCGCCGCCTCGACCCCAGCGTTCAGCGCCAGCAGATTGGTCTGGAAGGCGATCTCATCAATGACGCCAATGATGTGACTGATCTGCTTGGACGACGCCTCGATGGCCCCCATGGCCTCGACCGTGCTGCGCAGAACAGCTCCACTGCCCTCGGCTTCAGACTTTGCCGTCGCCACGACAGTCCTGGCCTTCAGCGCATTCTCGGCTGTTTGCCCGGCCGTTGCGGTCAGGTCGTTCAGGGCAGCCGTGACTTCCTCCAACGTGGCGGCCTGCTGCTCGGTCCGGCCTGAGAGGTCATGTGCAGCCCGCGTGATGTTTTCGCTATGGCTCAACATGGACTGCGTCTCGGAGCCAATGGCCCCGATGGTTTGACGCAATGTTGTCAGCGCCGCGCGGACATCATCGCAGAGCTTTTGGTAATCGGGCGGAAAATCACGCTCGATCTTATCCATGAGATCACCAGCTGCTAGTCGCTCCATGGCGGCCGACAAATCCCGCACGACGAGTTGCTGCGCGCCCATGTTGGCAAGGCGTACCGCTTCGGACCGACGGCGCTCATCCTGTGCAGCGCACCGCTGGGCCGCTGACTCTTGCTCGGCCCGCGTTTTGTTGTGTGCAGCGTCTCGAAGAACCGCAATCGCATCGCTGATCTTGGTGACCTCGTCGCCGTCGATGGCCTGGCGACTTTTGTCAGCCTGACCCTGCACATGAGTCATGCGGAGGCCCACAAACAAAATGCCGATGACGCCATTGGCATCAAAGATCGGCTCATACACGGCCAGATGCTTCTCGCCGAGGATCTCGACCTCACCGCGGAAGGTCGAGCATTTTTCAAAGATTGAAGAATGCGCTTCGCCGGGGGACAATTGGGTGCCGAGCGCCCGAATGTTGTCTGCCGTGCGAATATTGGTGGCGACACGCTTGTCGCGCGCAAAGATCGTACAGAAGGCACCGGTCTCTTTTTTAATCCTGTCTACAATCAGGCTGTCGTTGTTGATGCACGTGCTGCCAAAATAAAGCTTCTCGCCGTCAAGACTTGGGGTGCCCATCACCATCAGCGCAGTGCGAAGCGTATCCAGGTGCGTATCTAGATCATGCTGCAGGCGAAAAATGACATCAGCCTGCTGCGTCTCCTGCGCCATCACGAGCAGGTTTTGGCACAACATGCGCAACGGCTTCATGAAGCGTTGAAAGACAACAAACAGAATTCCAACGGCGAGGGCACAAGCCGTCACAATCATGGGCCAGGTGGTGTCCATCAACACGACGAACGTCAGGCCAAGAATAACAAGCAAAGCAACGAGCGAGTTTTTTGTCGCCAATGTCATTCGCGTAAAGAGATGACGCATGGTTATCTTTCAAGGACACATCAATGTGCGATGATTGAAGGAACGTCATTTCAAGATGCTTAAAATTTGAAAAAAACCTTCGATTTTAGAATGGATTTTCAAATTTTGTTTTTCCCAAAGGGGCTTTGTCTGACGATACGTTCAAACAAGTGGCACTGGCCAAAGGCCCGTTTCGGTCAGGATGAAATCCATCACCTGATCATGGGGCTCGTGCGACACGCACTCAACACGCTGGTCATCGAACGCGAGCGCAATCGCTACGGTTTTGCGCGCCTTGCGAAGATCTGAGAGCGTTGCATAGTAATAGCCCGCGCCATATCCGATGCGATGCCCAGCGCCATCATAGGCGGCGCAGG
>CAIZGQ010000457.1 GCA_903932565.1 uncultured Hyphomicrobiales bacterium | reverse complement strand
TGTGATCCGCGGCAACGCCTCCGAAATCATGGCAGTAGCGAAGAGTCTGTCTCTCACCGCAACCGAGGCGACGCCAAAGGGCGCAGACAGCACCAACACAACGGACGAGGCGGCGGACGTCGCCCATACGCTGGCCCGCCATCTCAAATGCGTTGTGGCGGCCACCGGCGCGATCGATCTTGTGACAGATGGCGAACACACCGTGCGTCTGGCCAATGGCTCGCCGCAAATGGCGCGGGTCACGGCCCTGGGCTGCGCCCTATCTGGATTGGTTGGCGCGTTCCAAGCTGTTTCGGACGATCGGTTCATGGCAACGACAGCGGCCGTCGCGATCTATGGCATCGCTGGCGACATGGCAGCTGAAAAAGCCCAGCGTCCGGGCTCGTTCCGTGTCGCCTTCATTGACGCACTCGATGAGATTGACGGGACGCAGATCGCGACCCGGCTCAAATTGCTTTGAACCTATCACCTGAGATCGCGCGCCGATGGCTTTGATCCCGAACCCCTACCCGCTTTGCCTTGTCACAGACCGCAGCTTGTCAAACGGCCGCGCGCTGATTGACATCGTGGCAGCTGGCGTTCGGGGCGGCGTCACCATGGTGCAGCTGCGTGAAAAGCACGCGACGACGCGGGCGTTTCTTGAGGAGGCGCGCGCGTTGAAGGCGTTGCTGGCACCGCTGGGCGTGCCGCTGATCATCAATGATCGCGTCGACATCGCGCTCGCTGTGGATGCCGACGGCGTCCATGTCGGCCAGACCGACATGCCGGTCGAGCAGGTCCGCGCGCTGATCGGGCCGGAGAAGCTGATCGGCCTCTCGATCACCAATCAAATACAAATGCAGCACAACGATACAACCCGCGTCGATTATCTGGGCGTTGGTCCGCTTTATCTGCAGGCCACCAAATCCGACGCCTCCACACCGCTTGGCGTGGACGGCTTCAAAGCCTTACGCGCGATGACGACGAAGCCCGTGATCGCGATTGGCGGGCTGAAACCGGACAATTCTGCCCCCGTGCTGCAAGCAGGTGCTAATGGTTTGGCCGTTGTCTCCGCCGTCATGGCTGCGCCGGATGTGGAAGCGGCAGCGCGTGCCTTCCGTGCGCTTTCCGAGGCTTAAGGCGCTTAGCGAGGCCTAGGGCACGAACGAGGCTTAAGGCGCTTGGCGCTCGCGCCGAAGTTTCGCCCAATATTCAAGCCGCTTTTGAATCTCGCGTTCAAAGCCGCGCTCGACGGGCTCGTAGATCGACTGGCGGCCGAGCGCATCCGGCCAGTAGTTTTGGCCTGAGAAAGCATCCGGCTCATCATGATCATAGGCATAGCCTGAGCCATAGCCTTCCTGCTTCATCAGTTTGGTTGGCGCATTCAAAATGACTTTTGGTGGCATCAGGGAGCCATGCTCACGGGCCAAGGACTGCGCGGCTTTAAAGGCTTTGTAGACCGCGTTCGATTTGGGCGCGGTCGCCACATAAACCACAGCCTGCGCAATCGCGAGTTCGCCTTCGGGCGAGCCCAGAAAATCAAACGCATCCTTTGCCGCTTGCGCAATTACCAGTGCGTTGGGATCAGCAAGTCCAATATCCTCAACCGCCATCCGCACAACGCGGCGGGCGATAAACAAAGGGTCCTCGCCGCCCTCCAACATGCGCGCGAGATAATAGAGCGCGGCATCGGGATCAGAACCGCGCACACATTTGTGCAAGGCGCTCACCAGATTGTAGTGCCCCTCCTGTGCCTTGTCGTAAATCGGCGCGCGGCGCTGCACGATGTCCATCAGACCAGCGGGGTCGAACATTTCGCCGGGTGTGGCGGCGCGCCAGATTTCCTCGGCCAAAGTCAGTGAGGCACGGCCATCCCCGTCGGCCATATGAATCAATGTGGCGCGGGCCTCAGGGGTCAACGGTAGGAGGCGATTTTCCAAAGCTTCAGCGCGATCGAGAAGCTTGGCGATCGCCTCGTCGTCCAGGGATTTAAACGTCAGCACGCGCGCGCGCGACAGAAGCGCCGCGTTCAATTCAAACGATGGATTTTCGGTCGTTGCGCCAATCAGCGTCACCGTTCCATCTTCCATCACGGGCAGAAACGAGTCCTGTTGCGCGCGATTGAAGCGATGGATCTCATCGACAAATAACAGGGTAGCCTGCCCCGCGCGACGACGAAGCCTTGCTTCCTCAAAGACTTTTTTGAGATCGGCAACACCTGAGAAGATCGCAGAAATCTGCACGAAGGCGAGTTTGCTATCGGTTTTGGCTTCCCGCGCAACAAGCCGAGCGACGGTTGTTTTGCCAGTGCCCGGGGGTCCCCAGAAAATCAGCGAGCCCAACGAACCAGCACCAATCAAGCGTGTCAGCGCACCGCCCGGGCCAACGAGATGGTCTTGGCCAGCCACGTCTTCGAGGCGCATCGGACGCAAGCGATCCGCAAGCGGACGGCCTTCCAAAGGCTCGGTTTGCGATGATTGCGGCGGATCGACTGGGAAAAGGTCACTCATGCTGGGACATCACCACACCTGAGCTTAAGTGTTAAGTCGTATAACGTTGCAACTTAAGAAAAAGCAATTGCGCCAATAATTTGAAGTCTTTTAGGCCAATTTTTTGAAGCACGATGTGAAGATTAGCATTGGCGTACGAAAGAAACACTTGGCGTTTTTATGTCTTTTTGGCGATGCAACCTTCGATTGCAGAAGCGAATCAAAAAAAACTGTGAAATAAATAAAATGCTTCAGGCATGATTTAGATGAGTGCGCGTAGTCGGCCGCGTTTCAAGTTTCGCAAGTTAACTGTGATGCTCAACGAGGACTGATATGCGCAAAATTGCATTCGTGACCCAAAAAGGCGGGTCTGGCAAAAGCACCTTAGCTATTTCTCTGGCCCTTGCGGCCCAGGAAGCAGGCGAGCGTGTGTTCCTGATCGACATGGACCCGCAGCGTTCGCTCGGCAACTGGGCTTCGGCCCGCGAAGGTAATGAACTGCCGGTCGAGTTCATCACACCGGCAAAACTGCCCCGCGCCATTGCGGAGCTTGAAAAAAGCAAAATCAGCCTCGTCATCATCGACACGCCCTCGACAGAAACGCCTGCTGCAGACGCGGCGATCAAAGCTGCCGATATCTGCGTAATTCCGGCTCGCCCGACGGTGTTTGACCTGTGGTCGAGTGAATTGACACGCTCGAAAATCAAGTCGCTCGGCAAAGAATTCTGCTTCGTGCTCAACCAGTGTCCGCCGATGGCCGACAGCCAACGCGTGCAGGATGGCGTTGGTGCGCTGGAAGCCATGGGCGGCCTGCTGAGCCCGCTCGTTGTGTCGCGCGCCGATTATCAGGAAGCGGCACGTTATGGCCTCGGGCCCACGGAATATGCGCCCGAGGGCAAGGCTGCCAACGAAATGCGCCAATTGTGGAGCTCGCTCAAGCGCCGCTTCAACAAAATGAAGAGTGCGGCAACAAAAGAGCCAGCCAAAATTGCTGCCAAAAAAGCAGCCTGATTTCGCCGCTTAATCTTGCCCGCACGCGGAAACCCCGCATGCGGGCGAAAAGGCTGGGAAAACAAACTCGACCATCGCCGGATCGATTTTAAGCCGCGGGCGTCGGGCTAGCCGCCTACAATTGTGGTCAGAACCTGCCCGCCACGGCCGACCGAAATTTTCCAGTAGCTTTGGCGCTTGGCAAGCGCGGTCCGCAACTCGCTCGTCGTGGCGATGGCGGCGTCATTGATCGAGACAATGATGTCGCCCTTCTGCAGCCCGACGTCGGCAGCCGCCGACCCGTCCTCGACTTCGGCAACCACAACACCCGATGTGTCGGCTTCCACAGACAGTTCATCGGCTACAGCCGGCGAGCCGTTCCAGACCGTTGCGCCCGCAAGCGGATGCCTGCCAGTGAGCTTGGCAGCCTCACGGGCGGGGATCTCGGGGGCTGCCACGAGCTTCATGGGCAAAGACACGTTCTTGCCGCCGCGGGCCACGCCCAGCGCGACGCTGCTGTTCAGCGGTTTTGTCGCCATCCGATAGCCAAGCGATTCCGGATCATCCACAGCCTGACCATCAATCGTTAGGACCACATCGCCGCGCTTCAATCCCGCATCGGCAGCCGGGCCGCCCGCCTTCACGTCCGACACCAGCGCGCCTGTGGGGCGATCCATGGACAGGGACTCGGCAATCTCGCGCGACACAATCTGAAAGTTCGCGCCAATCCATGGGCGATGCACCTGCGTCCCGCCGCTCTTGGCCGTGGCGATCACCACCTTCACCATGTTGACGGGGATCGCAAAGCCAATGCCGATGGAGCCACCGGATTTTGAATAAATCGCCGAGTTGATGCCCACGAGGCGCGAGTTCATGTCGATCAGCGCGCCGCCGGAATTGCCCGGATTGATGGCCGCGTCCGTCTGGATGAAGAAGCCAAAATCGGAAATGCCGACTTGCGTGCGCGCCAATGCCGACACGATGCCCTGCGTCACGGTCTGCCCAACGCCAAACGGGTTTCCAATGGCCAGCGCAAGATCGCCAACTTCCAGAGCGTCGGAATCGCCGAGCTCCATCACGGGAAAATTCGTGCCACCTTTTAGCCGGAGCACGGCGAGATCGGTGCGCTGGTCACGAAGCACAATCTCAGCATCAAACTCGCGATGATCAGACAGCGCGACCTTCACGCTCGTCATGCCCTCGATCACATGATGGTTTGTCACCACCAAGCCAGATGAATCCACGATGACGCCGGAGCCCAACGATTGCGACACGCGATTGTTGGACGGCGCGTTGTTGCCGAAAAACTGTCGGAAGATTGGATCGTCAAACAGCGGATTGATCGGACGCGTTTCGACACGCGACGCATAGACGTTGACGACCGCTGGTGTCGCCCGTTTCACGACGGGTGCAAAGGACGCCATGACCTCGGACCGTGTGGCCGGTGCCAGCCGCTGGGTCTGCGCCATTGAGGGCATCGAGGCACCACAAAGCAACGCTGCAACCATCATCGCGCTCGGGATCATTCGCATTGTTGGGTCGGCTCCAAAGTGAGATGGGCGATATATAGCGCAGAAATGCAGTGTTGCCCTCACCCGGCGCGGAACGCGCCACCCTCTCCCAAAATTGGGAGAGGGTTATCCTTCTCCCGCTCCGCGGGAGAAGGTGCCCCGCAGCGCGGGGCGGATGAGGGCTTCCACAAAGCCAACAAAAAAGGCGACCCGAAGGCCGCCCTCATTGTTCAAAGACTCTTCCGCAGATCTTACTCTGCAGCCTCAGCAACCTGCACCGGGCCCGAATCCTTGCCCTTGGCATCGACGTCGCGGTCAACAAATTCGATCACAGCCATCGGCGCGTTGTCGCCAAAGCGGAAGCCCGCCTTCAGCACGCGGCAATAACCGCCGTTGCGCTCTTTGTAGCGGGGTGCCAGCACGTCAAACAACTTGCGCACCAGCACGACATCGCGAACGGCCGCAATGGCCTGGCGACGCGCATGCAGATCACCGCGCTTGCCCAGCGTGATGAGCTTTTCCACCACCGGGCGAAGATCCTTCGCCTTGGGCAGAGTCGTGACGATCTGTTCATGCTTGATGAGCGCCTGGCTCATGTTCATGAACATGGCCTTACGATGCTCGGACGTACGATTAAAACGGCGCTTAGCGCGACCATGGTACATGTGGCTCTCCTTCGTGTTTTTCCGGCCGCCGTGCCAAGGGTCGACCGTCTTCGTTAAACCCGCCCATCGAGGGGCGGGCGCGAATTGATATCTAGGCTTGAGGCCTAGTAGTGCTCTTCAAAGCGCTTGGCCAGCTCTTCGATGTTCTCCGGCGGCCAACCGTTGACTTCCATGCCCAGATGCAGACCCATCTGCGCCAGCACTTCCTTGATTTCGTTCAGGGATTTGCGGCCAAAGTTCGGGGTGCGGAGCATTTCGGCTTCGCTCTTCTGGATCAGGTCGCCGATGTAGACGATGTTGTCGTTCTTCAGGCAATTGGCCGAGCGAACCGACAGTTCGAGCTCATCGACCTTCTTGAGCAGCGCCGGATTGAAGGCGAGCTCGGGAATGGCGGTCGCCGCCTCTTCGCGCTTGGGCTCTTCGAAGTTGACGAACACGTTCAGCTGGTCCTGCAGGATGCGCGCGGCATAGGCCACGGCGTCCTCAGGCGTCACCGAGCCATTGGTCTCAACCGTCATGGTCAGCTTGTCGTAATCGAGAATCTGGCCTTCACGGGTGTTGGTGACCGTGAAGCTGACCTTCTTGACCGGGGAGAACAGGCTGTCGACCGGGATCAGGCCAATCGGCGCATCTTCCGCACGGTTGCGGTCGGCGGCGACATAACCCTTGCCGGTGTTGAC
>CAIZGQ010000456.1 GCA_903932565.1 uncultured Hyphomicrobiales bacterium | reverse complement strand
GGAATTTCGCAGATGTCTGATGTGTCATGTTACGTCACCGGGGGGACGGCACAAGCAGACGCTCCACCAGATCGACCAGCGAATTGAAGGCAACGGCGACGAACATCAGCGCGACAAGCCCGGCAAAAACGCCCGTGGTATCGAGGCGGCCGCCGGAATATTCCACATACCAGCCAAGGCCCCTGTTTGCGCCAAGCAGCTCGCCCAGCACGGAACCGATGAGCGCGAGGCCGACGCTGATGCGCGCAGCTGTCATCAGCCAGGGCAGAATCGCAGGAAACTGCACGCGCCACGCGATGAAAGAGGGCTTGGCGCGCATGGAGCGCATAAGATCCACGAGATCGGGATCGACGGCCCGCAGGCCCTGCACGGTGTTCAACAAGAAGATGAACACAACGAATGAGAACACCATCATGACCTTGGACAAAAGCCCAATGCCAAACCAGATGATGAACAGCGGTGCCAGCGCGATACGCGGCAGGCTGTAGAGCCCCATGATCAGCGGATTGAGCGCAGCGGCAAGGCGCGGCAGCCGTGTCAGCAGAACGCCGCCGACAATGCCGCCCGAGATCCCCGCGATGAGCCCCAGCACGGCCTGCCAGACAGTTGTTTGCGTGTGCCACAGCAAATCGCCCGACATCGCGAGCGTCCACAGACGAACCGCAACGAGGCTTGGTCGCGAAATCCAGAACGGATCAACAATCGTGCGCGACAGCACTTCCCACGCGCCAACGACGAGGACAAACACAAGCACCTTCTCGCCCCAGGCCAGCGCCTGCGCAGCTAGGCGGCCGGAGGCGGGGGGCGCATCATTGGGAGCGGTCGTCAGGCTCATGGCGTGATCTTCAGCCGCTCGTCGGGAGGTGCAATTTCCGTCACAAGATCGCGCACCAGCGCCTTTTTCGGCAGGGGCGACAGCTTCATCACGCCCTCTTTCAGGCGCGTGGTGCAGGCGTAATCGATGTCACCATCGATCACCATCATGCATTCCTTGCAGGCGTTGGCGTTGATGCAGGCAAAGCGAAAGGCCAGCGTCTCGTCCGTATCGCGGCGGATCATGCGCAAGCCATCGAGCACCGACTGACCGGCCTCAAACTTCACGTCATAGGTCTGGACGTGTGGGGTTTCGCCTGGGGCGCCGCGCTTGATTTCCAGTTTGGTCTTCATGCGGCAACTCGCTTGGCATTGGGAACGAGACGGTCGAGCTTGAAGCCCTCGCCCTGCAGGGACAACGTCTGGTTGATGGTCCAGGCGGCATCCAGTCCCGGATAATCATCGCGCTGATGCGCGCCGCGACTCTCGGTCCGCGCACGGGCTGGCACAGCGACGGACTTTGCCACCAGCAGCATGTTGCGCAGATCGAGCCAGTCGAGCAGCACGGTGTCGAAAGCGGCCGCCGAGGAGACGGGCCGCGTGCCAAGCTCGGCGATCATCGCATCGATCTCGACGATGGCTTCGGCCAGTTTTGCGTCGGTGCGGAAAGGCCCAACCTTGTCCGCCATCAGCGCCTGTAACGCAACGACGCGCTCCGCCAGATTGTGGCTCGAATCCTTCACAGCGCTGCCCAGCAAATCCAGCGCGGGTGCGGCGGCTTTTGCCGACCACACGCTGGTGTTGGCCTTGGCGTATTTTGCAGCCTCAACCCCGGCCAGCGCGCCAAACACGAAGGCTTCCGTGATGGCGTTGCCGGACAGACGGTTTGCGCCATTCGATCCGCCGATCGCTTCACCGCAGGCAAACAATCCGTCGACCCCGGTGCGCATCTGCGTGTCCACGCGCACGCCACCCATATGGTAATGCGCGATGGGGGCGACCTCGATGTTCTGCTTGGTCAGATCGATGCCGTTGGCGGCGAGCTTGTCGATCACAGGACCGAAATTCTTGCGCAACACATCTTCCGGCACGTGCTGGAAGCTGAGATACGCGCCGCCTGCCGGGCTTCCACGACCAGCCGCGACTTCGCTCGTGATGGCATAGGTCGCCAGATCGCGGGTCAGGACGTAATTGCCGTCGCTGCGCTTGTCCTTGGTGGCGTAATCGTCTTCGAACTCGCGCATATTTGCATTGAGCAACTTGCCGCCGAGCTTGTAGCGGAAGGGGTCCCACATGATCGGGTCCATGCCGACAAGGCGCGGTGCCAGATGCCCGATGGGGAAGAATTGCACGAACTCCATGTCGATGAGTTCAGCCCCGGCCCGCAGCGCCAGCGCATAGCCATCGCCGCCCATGTTGGAGGAGGCGGAGTTGCGCCGATAAAGCCGCGTCAGCCCGCCCGTTGCGATGATGACGGATTTCGCCGCAATCGTTACCGGCGTGCCGGTGGGCATATGATGGGCAACTGCGCCGCACACGATGCCGTCTTCCACCACAAGATCGACAATCGCGAGATCGCCAACGCGCTTGATGTCGGGCGCATGGATCAACTGGGTCCGAAGCGTCTTGGAGACCGCTGGACCGGTTGAGAGCACGTCCACATAAACGCAGCGTGGGCGGTCATGGCCGGGTGCCTGGACCTGCGCAATGTGCTCGCCATCGCGGGCCCAGCCGACTTTCCACGCATCCATTTCGCGGATGCGATGGGGGCCGTCTTCGCAGACGAGCCTTGCAAGGTCTTCGTTGCAGAGCCCACGGCCCGCCGCCAGCGTGTCAGAGAGGTGATATTCCCAACTGTCGGGGGCACGTTCGCCGAGCGCTGCGGCCACCGTCATCTGCGCCATCACGGTCGCGCCACCGCGCCCGATGAGGCTGCGATCCGCGATGATCACCGAGGCCCCAGCCTTTGCGGCCTCAAGGGCGGCATACATGCCAGCCCCGCCTGCGCCAATGATCAGGACGTCCGTTTCAAGATGCATCCCTGTCTCCGATTGCACCATAGCCGCCAGCTGTTGGTGTCTTGACTGTAATGGCCTCGCCCGCAGCCAATGTGGTCTGCGCGGAGCCGCCGATAATCTCGATGGTGCCGTCGTTTCGGCGCACGGAATTTTCGCCGAGTTCGCCCGGACCGCCACCCTTCATGCCGAAGGGTTTGATCCGCCGATGTCCTGAAAGCAAGGCGCATTCCATCGCCTGCCGGAAGCGGATCGTGCGCGAGACGCCATCGCCCCCATGCCACTTGCCCTTGCCGCCAGAGCCCTTGCGGATGTGGAAATCCTCCAGCACCACGGGATAGCGGAATTCGAGGACTTCGGGGTCCGTGAGGCGCGAGTTCGTCATGTGGGTGTGGACTGCATCCGCGCCATTGAAGCCATTGCCAGCCGGGGCGCCTGAGCAGATCGTCTCGTAATATTGATAGGTGCCATCGCCGAAGGTCAGGTTGTTCATGGTGCCCTGCGCCGCCGCCAGAACGCCCAGCGCGCCATAAAGGCAATCGGTGACGGCTTGGCTGACTTCGACGTTTCCGGCGACCACCGCGGCGGGATATTGCGGCGACAGCATCGAGCCCTTGGGCACAACAATGCGGATGTGCCGCAGACAGCCAGCATTCAGTGGAATGCGCTCCTTCACGAGGGTGCGGAACACGTAAAGCACGGCGGCCTGTGTCACGGGCTCGGGCGCATTGAAATTGTCGCTGCGCTGCGGCGAGGTGCCGGTGAAGTCCACCGTCGCCGTGCCCTTTGCATGATCGACGGTGATCGCGACCTTGATCCAGCAGCCCTGATCCATTTCGTAGGCGAAGGAGCAATCCTTCAAGTCGGCAATGACGCGGGCGACGGAGTCAGCTGCATTGTCCTGCACGTGGCCCATATAGGCCTCGACCACATCGAGTCCGTAGGACTTGACCATGCGCAGCAGTTCCGACGAGCCACGGGCGTTGGCTGCAACTTGTGCCCGAAGGTCGCCGAGATTTTGAGAAACGTTACGCACGGGATAGCGCGCCGTTGTCAGAAGCTTGATGGTCTCTGTTTCGCGGAACGTGCCCTGATCGACGAGCTTGAAGCCATCAATATAGACGCCTTCCTCATCGATGTGCGTGGCGCGCGGCGACATGGAGCCCGGTGCGATCCCGCCGATGTCCGCGTGATGCCCGCGCGAGGCGACATAAAACAGAATGTCCTTGCCGGCATCGTCAAAGACCGGGCTGACGATGGTGATATCCGGCAGATGCGTGCCGCCGTTGTAGGGCGCGTTGATGGCAAACACATCGCCAGGATGCATTGCGCCGCCATGGGCCCGGATGACGCTTTCCACCGACTTGTCCATGGAGCCCAGATGCACCGGGATATGCGGCGCATTGGCGACAAGGCTCGCGTTGCGGTCAAAGATCGCGCAGGAAAAATCAAGTCGCTCCTTGATGTTGACGGAGCTCGCCGTGTTCTGCAGGACAAGCCCCATCTGCTCGGCGATGGACATGAAGAGATTGTTGAAAATCTCCAGCATCACCGGATCAACGGCAGCGCCCACGCGCAGGGACTTCGCTTCGCCGACGCGCTTCAGGATCACGTTGTCCTGCGCGGTGATCTCGGCATTCCAGCCGGGCTCCAGAATGATGGTCTGGTGACGCTCGACGAGAATGGCCGGGCCCGCGAGGTGCGCGCCGGGCACAAGGTCCTCGCGTCGGAACACGGCTGCATCCTGCCACATGCCTTCCGAGAAAAACCGCGTGCGGCTTGAAGGATTTGGCGAAGACGGGGGTGCCGACACATCGCGGTCATGCACCGCTTCGCCCGGCGCAATCGCTTCCACCGAGATTGATTCAATCACCAGCGCCTTGCCGGCGTCCGCAAAGCCGAAGCGGGATTTGTGTATCGTCTCGAATTCCGCGCGCATGTCGGCGGCCGACGCGAATGTTACGATCAGTGCGGAATCCGTGCCCGCTGTGCGCACATGGGCGCGGGCGACGACATGATGCGCCGCGTTGCCGGTGTCCTGCTTGGCAAGTTCCGCCAGTACGTCCTTTGAGAGACGCGCCACAAGGTCGCCTGCGGCCTCGGTGCCTGCCTCGTTCAGAGGCGCTTCCAGCGTGTGCTGGCGAACGGCGCGGGTGTCGGCCAGCCCCATGCCATAGGCCGACAGCAGGCCGGAAAAGCGATGGATCAGAACCGTGCGCATGCCCAGCGCATCGGCCACAAGGCACGCATGCTGGCCACCGGCACCGCCAAAGCATTGCAGCGCATAGTGGGTGACGTCATAGCCGCGCTGGACCGAGATTTTCTTGACCGCATTGGCCATGTTCTCGACCGCAATGCGGATGAAGCCTTCGGCAATGGCCTCAACGGGCCGCGTATCGCCGCTTGATTTGGCGAGATCAGCGAAGGCTGCCTGCACGGCCTCAAGATCGAGCGACTGATTGCGGCCCGGCCCGAAAATCTTCGGAAAGAAGGCCGGATTGAGCTTGCCGGTCATGACATTGGCGTCTGTGACGGTCAGTGGACCGCCGCGCCGATAACTGCAGGGGCCGGGGTCGGCACCCGCGGAATCGGGACCCACGACAAAGCGCCCCGAATCCGCATGCAGGATCGAGCCGCCACCTGCCGCAACTGTATGGATCAGCATCATTGGCGCACGGATGCGCACCCCGGCGACTTCCGTCTCAAAGGTGCGCTCGTACTCGGTTTCGTGATGGGAGACGTCGGTCGACGTGCCGCCCATGTCAAAACCGATTACGCGATCGAACCCCGCGCGTTTTGCGGTCTCGACGCAGCCGACAACGCCGCCAGCCGGGCCCGACAGAATGGCGTCGCGGCCCTGACACAGATGTGCATCGGTGAGGCCGCCCGACGACATCATGAACATCAGCTTGGCACCGGCTGCACCGGTGTCGAATTCGCCTGCGATGCGATCCACATAGCGGCGCAGCACGGGGGAGAGGTAGGCGTCCGCCACGGTCGTATCACCTCGTCCGACAAGCTTCATCAACGGGCTCACGTCATGCGACACGGAGACCTGCGTAAAACCGACATCGCGGGCCACCTGCGCCACAGCGGTCTCGTGGTCGGGATAGCGATAGGCGTGCATGAAGACGATGGCGCAGGCGCGGATGCCGGTGGCAAAGGCGGCCTCCAGATCGCGGCGAACGGCAGCCAGATCGGGCGCTTTTTCCACTGTGCCATCGGTCAGCACGCGCTCATCGATTTCGACGACGCGCTCATACAGCTGCTCAGGCTTTTTGATATCGAGCGCAAAAATATCAGCGCGGGTCTGGTAGCCAATGCGCAGCGCGTCGGCAAAGCCGCGTGTCGTGACGAATAAGGTGCGCTCGCCCTTGCGCTCCAGCAGCGCGTTGGTCGCGACGGTTGTGCCCATCTTGACAGCAGCGATGGACGCGGCGGGAATTTTCGCGCCCGGTGCGAGACCCATGAGATCGCGGATGCCTTGCACGGCAGCGTCCACATAGGCCTGCGGATTTTCCGACAGCAGCTTGTGGGTGGCGAGCGTTCCATCGGGATGGCGGGCGATCACATCGGTGAAGGTGCCGCCTCGGTCGATCCAGAAATTCCATGTCGTCGGAGTTTGGTCGCCGGGGGTCATGCTCATACGGGCCACAACATCTGGGGAGGGACCTGCACTATGCGACACCCTACCTAAAAGTTGTATCCTTTTTTCGCCGCAATGCAGCAAGACCCCGAGGCGTCTTTTATCCCCAAGACCATTGTCCCGAGACCTTTATCCCCCAGGCGACATCACCCCAGACGCAATCACCCCAGCGATCGCACGATGTGATCGCGCAGGCGCTGGGCGGGCAATGACAGCAGGCCGACCTGCAGCAGGGCAATCTCCGTGTCGTCGAGATCAGGCAGGGGCGGG
>CAIZGQ010000455.1 GCA_903932565.1 uncultured Hyphomicrobiales bacterium | reverse complement strand
CGACTTTTTCAAATTGCGTCTTCATGTCCGCGTCGTTTTCGACAACCGAATGCAGCGTCCAATGTTCGCGCGAATCCTGCATGATGAGGAAGCTCGAGCGATCATCGGCCACATGATAATGACGGCCACGACCCGGACCATTGCCGATGGGCAGCATGTCGTAGAGCGCGTCGCAACGATACAAGGCCTGCTTTAATTCGAGCAGATTGCCATCGCCGTGCAGCTTGATGCCGAGCGTCTTGCGCACCGGGCTGCCGCCGCCATCGCAGCCCACGAGATAGGCGGCGCGGATAGTGGACGTCTTGCCGTCCTTACTGCGCACGGTGGCGGTGACGCCCGCTTCATCCTGCGTCTGCGTGACGAATTCGCAGCCCCAGCGCATGGTCACCATGGGCATGGTTTCCAGCACGGATTTCAAAAGCGGCTCCAGCGTATATTGCGAGCACAGGTGATAGGCCTCCAGCGGCTTGGTGCCGTCGTTGGTGGCGCGATTGTCGGCGAGGGATTCGTCCACGGAGGGGTAGGAAAGGCGCAGCAGCGGCGGCTCGTTCATCGCAGTCACGATGTAAACGTCCATCGGCGTGTCGCTTTTCAGGCCTGCCGCGCGGATTTTTTCCGACAGGCCCATGCGCCGGTAGATTTCCATGCTGCGGGCGTTGATGCGTTCCATCTTGGGCAGGAACGCGGGCGCTTCCTTCTGCTCGATCAGCGTGCAGCGAATGCCACGCTGGCCAAGATCAATCGCCAAAGTCAGGCCGACTGGACCTGCGCCAACAATAAGGACCTGCGTGTCCATGAAACCCTCCCTTGCGTCATTGAGTCCTCATTATAGTGCCGGACTCATTTTGGGAATTGGGTGCGTTCCATCCGCGCGTGAATTTGCACCATGAAAGCTGTGGCAAATAGTGGCGTGAGCAAATTCAGGATTGGTATGGACACAAAAGCGGCGATTGGTAGTCCACAGATGAACAAATAAAGCCCGTGGCGCTTGCGCATTTGCTGAACCTCGGCGAGCGGGCGATAGCGCAGTGCCGCCAGTTCAAAATATTCGCGACCGAGCAGATAAGCGTTGGCCCCGATGAAGGCGATGAGATTGACGCCCGGAATAAGCAGCAACAAAAGCGCAATTATGTTCACGCCAACGGAGACCAGCGCGAAGACGCCGGAGACGCGCACGGCCAGGCCGACAGGCAGCGCCGTGCCGACATGACCTGGCGAAATTTCGCGCTCGACGATGTCCGCGAGTTCGTCGAGGTAGAAGCCTGCGACAAGCGACGACACTGGCGCCACAAGAAAGGCGAGCCCGAAAACAAGGCCGATCCCCGTCAGGATTGAGAGGGTTGTCGCGAGCCACGGATAGGGGACGGCAACGAACGAGATCAGGAACTTGTCGAGGCCCACCCAGATCAGAATGAGGATCAGGAGCGTGAAGCCCAGTGTCTTCCACAACACGGCGCGGAACGGCGGCGTGAAGATTTTCTGTGCGGCGGCATACGCGGCGAGGATCATCGGAACTCCGGGTGCAGCACAACCCTCGCCCTTGGGAGAGGGTGGCGCGTTCCGCGCCGGGTGAGGGTAGAAAGCGAAGACGCACCCTCATCCGTCATGCTTCGCATGCCACCATCTCCCAAGGGAGAAGGTTAAGCTCTACTTTTCGTTACAGCATCCCTCGCCTTGGGAGAGGGTGACGCGTTGCACGCCGGGTGAGGGTAGAAAGCAAAGACGCACCCTCATCCGTCACGCTTCGCGTGCCACCTTCTCCCAAGGGAGAAGGTT
>CAIZGQ010000454.1 GCA_903932565.1 uncultured Hyphomicrobiales bacterium | reverse complement strand
TGTGAAATAGAGCGTAAAAAAGCGTGGTCTGAACTGCGAATTGCCCTGCGGGTTTGTCGTGACGGCGAACCCGGCCCAATAAGATCGAGCATTGTGAAGCCGCCATGCCTTTGAATCGCGCGCGCATCCTGCTGATTGTTGGTGGCGGCATTGCCGCTTACAAATCCCTTGATCTTGTGCGCCGCTTGCGGGAACGCGGCGCAAGTGTTCGCGCCGTGATGACGTCTGCGTCAGCGCAGTTTGTGACGCCCTTGTCGATGGCGAGCCTCACCGGCAATCAGGTTCACGATGATCTGTTTTCGCTGACGGACGAAGCCCAGATGGGGCATATCGAGCTGTCGCGCGATGCGGATCTCATTATCATTGCGCCAGCCACGGCGGACTTGTTGGCGAAAGTCGCGCAGGGTTTGGCGAACGATCTGGCGTCCACCCTGCTGCTGGCCACCGACACCAAAGTTCTGGCTGCTCCATCGATGAATCTTCGCATGTGGCTGCATCCCGCGACACAACGCAACGTCGCACAACTGAAAACGGACGGCGTTGCATTCGTGGGCCCGGACGATGGCGAGATGGCCTGCGGGGAATATGGTCCCGGCCGTATGGCGGAACCGCTGGCAATTGTGGCAGCCGCCCTCGAACTTCTGAAAGCCCCAACAAAGTTGCCGCTGCCTGCTGGCTTGAAGCGCGCCCCTGGGCCGCTCACCGGCCACCGCGTCTTGGTGACCTCGGGCCCAACGCATGAGCCGATCGATCCTGTGCGTTACATTGCCAATCGCTCGTCGGGCAAGCAGGGACATGCGATTGCGCTGGCTGCGGCACAGGCGGGTGCCGAAGTTGTTCTCGTGAGCGGTCCGGTCTCGATCCCAGATCCCGAAGGCGTGCAGACGCTGCATGTGGAAACAGCGCGCGACATGCTGGCGGCGGTGGAATCCGCATTGCCAGCTGACATTTTTATCAGCACGGCAGCGGTTGCTGATTGGCGACCGGCGGAAGTCGCGGCGTCAAAAGTCAAGAAGACCGCGACAGGCAGCGTGCCGAGCTTTGCCATGACAGAGAACCCGGACATTCTGGCGAGCATCGCGCATCGCCAGGTGGGACGTCCGAAACTTGTGGTTGGCTTTGCGGCCGAGACGGGAAATGTTTTGACCTATGCGCAAGACAAACTCGCCCGCAAAGCCTGCGATCTGATCGTCGCCAATGACGTCAGTTTGGAAAGTGACGTCGCGGGTGGCGTGATGGGCGGCTCCCAAAACAAAGTGCATCTCATCAGCAGTGATGGCGTCGAGACATGGCCCATTCTTGATAAGGACGAAGTTGCGCGCCGCCTTGTCGCGCGCTGCGCCGAGTTGCTGATGTCGCCGAACCTGAAGGCGGCGCCGTGATGAGCGAGCCAAGCGTCTCCATTGCCGTGAAGCAACTTCCCCATGCGCAGGGCCTGCCCCTCCCCGCTTATCAGAGCGAGGGGGCAGCGGGGCTCGACCTCATGGCAGCCTATCTCGAACATCAAAAAACCATCCTCGAACCGGGTGCGCGCGAACTTGTGCCAACCGGCTTGCAGTTGCAGATTCCGCAAGGCTACGAGGGACAAGTTCGACCCCGCTCCGGCCTCGCGCTGAAACATGGCGTGACGGTGCTCAACGCACCTGGCACCATCGATGCGGATTATCGCGGCGAGGTTTGCGTGCTGCTCATCAACCACGGATCTGAGCCCTTCGAGATCACGCGTGGCCTGCGCATCGCGCAGCTGATCATTGCGCCGGTGACCCTCGCCCGGTTGAACCTGACCGACAGTCTCGAGACCACGCAACGCGGCACCGGCGGCTTTGGGTCAACGGGTGTCCAGACAGGACAACGTGCATGATCCTGTTGCCGCGCCGTTGCATGTTGGCGATTGCCGCTGTGGTCGATGTGGCGCTGCATGCGCGCCCCACACCAGTTGCCGCCAAGGCGCTCGCGGCCCGGCACAGCCTGCCACCCCGGCATCTTGAAACGTTGCTGCAGGCGCTGGTGCGCGCCAACATCCTCAAAGGTGTGCGCGGTCCGCGGGGGGGCTATGAACTTGCCCGCGAGCGGCGACGCATCACAGTGGCGGAGATCGTCCGCGCTGCCATCCATGACGCCGACACTGAGATGGCCTCCAGCGAGCCCGATTCCCAATTGCTGACTGAGGTTGTCTCGCCGCTGGTGGCAGAGGCTGGAACGGGCTTTCTGGCAGCCCTGAATACGACGTCGGTGGATGACCTCTGCGAGCAGGCCCGCCAGAAAGGCGCGGCGGCCGCCCGCATGGGCGATGTCGATTTTACTATTTAAAATTGTAATATAAATTGTTCAGCACATAGAATATGTATTTAAGCTCAGGAAGAGCGCATAGAGCCGGGGTCCCGGCGTGGTGAGGAGAGTGACATGTCCACTGCAGATCACAAGCCGGGCCGTGGCCGGATTTACGACTCCATCACGCAGACCATCGGCGACACGCCAATCGTGCGCCTTGACCGCCTCGCCAAGGAAAAGGGCGTCAAAGCCAACCTCCTGGCAAAGCTCGAATTCTTCAATCCGACCTCCAGTGTCAAGGATCGCATCGGCGTTGCGATGATCGATGCGCTGGAAGCGGCGGGCAAAATCTCCCCCGGCAAAACCACGCTTGTCGAGCCGACCTCCGGCAACACCGGCATCGCTTTGGCCTTTGTGGCAGCTGCGCGCGGCTACAAGTTGATCCTGTGCATGCCGGAATCCATGTCGATTGAGCGTCGTAAGATGCTCTTGTTGCTGGGGGCGGAACTGGCGCTCACCCCAGCCGCACAGGGCATGAAGGGCGCCATCGCCAAAGCGCAGGAGATCGTGGCCAACACGCCAGACGCGATCATTCCCCAGCAGTTCGAAAACCCGGCGAACCCGGACATCCATCGCCGCAGCACAGCGGAAGAAATCTGGAACGACACCAACGGCGGGGTCGATTTCGTCATTTCCGGCATCGGCACGGGCGGCACGATCACCGGCATCGGACAGGTCCTGAAGCCCCGCAAGCCGAGCCTCAAGATGATCGCCATCGAGCCGGAGGATTCGCCCGTCCTCTCGGGTGGCCAGCCGGGCCCGCACAAAATTCAGGGCATCGGCGCGGGCTTTGTGCCCAGCGTCCTGGACCGCTTGATCATCGACGAGGTCGTCACCGTCGGCAACCAGACCGCATTCGACACGGCCCGCCACCTGGCGCGGCTCGAGGGCGTGCCCGTCGGCATCTCGTCGGGTGCTGCTGTGGCCGCGGCCGTTGAGATTGGTCTGCGGCCGGGCAATGAGGGCAAGAATATCGTCATCATCATCCCCTCGTTTGCCGAGCGCTATCTCTCAACAGCCCTGTTCGAGGGGCTCTGACACCCAGCAGCTGGCGTTAAGCCGCCAGCTTCAGGCCAGGCTTTGAACCTTGGACCTTTGCTGCGTCGGAGGCCGGCACCTGTGCTGGCTCGACGCCGCAATGGGCCCGATCCACCTGCCAACGGCCGCGCCGACCGCCATGAAACAGGCCAATCGTCCGCGCCCGGAATTCGGCCCGCGGCACGGGGGCAAAGCCGAGGCGCGCGAGACCTTTGAGTTGCTTGGCGTCAATCAGCTCATAGCCCCATGCCGCCAGGTGCCGGTGGAGCACCACCAGCGCCAGATCCACCATGTCGGCCGCACCAAACAACGTCTCGATCACAAAAACGCGCCCCAACGAGAGGCCGACGATCCCGGCCTCGAGAGTCCCTGTCGCACCGCGGACTTCGACGGAATGGGCGACACCCGTGTCAAAGAGATTGGCATAGGACCGGGCGCGCTCTGGCGAAAAGCCGCGACGAGACGCGCGGCGCTCCTCACCCCGATAATTGGCACCGGCATGGGGCTCCGGGCGGGCACAGGCGGCAATCACTTCATAAGGCGAGCGATCAAACGTGACGCGCGCGTCGCGGCGCAGCAGAAGACCACGCACCTTGCCGGAGATATGCGTGTCCCCCGGCGACAACACATAGCGCTGCGAGGGCGACCACCAGGTCGGGCGGCCGACGGACCCGCCAAGATGCAGCCCGCGCGTGTAGGCATCGATGATGGCCTCGGGCGACAAATCCGCGGTGATGCCGCACAGGCCGTCGGGCTTCGACAGGGCCTGCTCCGGGTCTGGCAAATCGAGAGGGCATATGGAGCGGTCGCGCAGCACGAGATCCACGGCGGCCCATGTCTCGGACAGCCGTTGCGGGCTCAAGCCATGGCGCAGGGCGCCAAACAGCCGAACGAGCCGTTCTTTGGGGCTCTCGCGCAAGACCTCGTCGCGGCGGCGGCGCAACTCGCCACGGGTTGGCGCGTCCGGCGATACCCCTTCCGAGAAAAGCGCTGCCACCTGATCAATCCTGATATCGCGTGCCATTGTCTGCCCTGCCCCGTCATCTGGAGCCATCACACCGGCATTGCGGCGGCGCTCCAGCTCTCTAATGGCGCAAGGCTAGGCTCCCGCCCGTTACGGCGAGGTCGCGGAATTCCATCGAATGCCAGTTTAAACCCGTTCATATTTGCCCTTTTCGAAGCGCTTGCCCGTTGCGCAGGAGACTCGTAAGTCCTAGAGCAAATTTTTGGTGAAGGACCCGCACCCGCCATGACAGCTTCAGACACTCCGACGTCCACGCCCGACCAGCCGCGCCACGAGCGCATCCTGATCGTGGACTTCGGCTCGCAGGTCACCCAGCTCATCGCCCGCCGCGTGCGTGAATCCGGGGTCTATTGCGAAATCGCGCCCTTCCAGAAAGCCGCCGAAGCATTCGCGACCCAGCATCCCAAGGCTGTCATCCTGTCAGGTGGCCCCTGCTCGGTGGCGGACCCTGGCTCGCCCCGCGCCCCGCAGGCAATCTTTGACTCCGGTGTGCCGATCCTTGCGATCTGCTACGGCCAGCAGACCCTGGCCACCCAGCTTGGCGGCCATGTGGAAGGCGGCCACGCGGCGGAGTTTGGCCGGGCCGACGTCAAAATCCTCAAATCCAGCCCGTTGTTCGACGGAATCTGGCAGGTCGGCCAGAGCTATCCCGTGTGGATGAGCCATGGCGACCGCGTGACCAAGCTGCCCGAAGGCTTTGAAGTGATCGGCACGTCTGAAAACGCACCCTTCGCCATCGCTGTCGATGAAGCGCGCCGCTATTACACGACGATGTTTCACCCCGAAGTGGTGCATACGCCGGACGGCGGCAAGCTGCTGGCCAACTTCGTGCACAAGATTGCGGGCCTGCAATCCGACTGGTCCATGACAGCCTATCGCGAAGAGATGATCGCTAAAATCCGCGCGCAGGTGGGTGACGCCCGTGTGCTGTGCGGATTGTCGGGTGGTGTTGATTCTGCGGTCGCCGCCGTGCTGATCCATGAGGCGATTGGCGACAAGCTCACCTGCGTCTTTGTTGACCACGGCCTGATGCGCCACGGCGAAGCCGAAGAAGTCGTCACGCTGTTTCGCAACACGTTCAACATTCCGCTCGTCCATGTGGACGCAGCCGAAATGTTCATTACCGAGCTGACCGGCGTCGAGGATCCTGAAACCAAGCGCAAGATCATTGGGAAACTCTTCATCGACGTGTTCGATGCCGAGGCCAAGAAGATCGCCGCTGATGGCAAGGGCGCGCCGACATTTCTGGCGCAGGGTACGCTCTATCCCGATGTGATCGAGAGCGTCTCCTTCACAGGTGGGCCGTCCGTCACCATCAAGTCGCATCACAATGTGGGTGGGCTTCCGGCGCGCATGAAGATGCAGCTCGTGGAGCCGCTGCGCGA
>CAIZGQ010000453.1 GCA_903932565.1 uncultured Hyphomicrobiales bacterium | reverse complement strand
ATCGCGCGTCATCACCTGCACGTGCTCGGAGGCGATGCGATCAGCTTCCGCCAGCATCTCTTCATCCGAGTCACACACGATCACCTCGCCCAGCGCCTCCCACGATTTGCGGGCGATTTCAGCCGTGGGCAAAATGGCAAGAATCCGCTCAACTTCAAGCATTGTGGCGCGCGCCAGCTTCTCCGAGGTTGTCAGCAGAACTGCCGGAGAATCTGGTCCATGCTCGCCCTGCCCCAGCAGATCGGTGGCGCAGATTTCGGCGTCAACCGTATCGTCCGCGATGATGAGCGTTTCTGTGGGACCTGCAAACAGATCAATGCCCACGCGGCCAAAGAGCTGACGCTTGGCTTCTGCCACATAGGCGTTGCCCGGCCCAACCAGCATGTCGACGGCGGGAATCGTCTGTGTCCCAATCGCCATGGCGCCGACCGCCTGCACGCCGCCCAGACAGTAAATTTCATCCGCCCCTGCAAGATGCTGCGCAGCGACAATCGCGGGCGCGGGCTTGCCATGGAACGGCGGTGCGCAGGTCACGATCTTTGCAACGCCCGCGACCTTGGCAGTCACCACCGACATATGGGCGGACGCCAGAAGCGGATACTTGCCGCCAGGCACGTAACACCCAACCGAGCTGATCGGCACGTTCTTGTGGCCGAGGACGACGCCGGGCAGAGTCTCGACTTCAAGGTGGAGAATGCATTCGCGCTGCTTTTGCGCGAAGTTGCGCACTTGTGCCTGCGCAAACAGGATATCTTCGAGATCGCGCTTTGTGAGCTGAGCGAGGCAGGCTTCGATATCCTGCTCGCTCAAACGGAAATCGGGGCGATCCCAGCCGTCAAACTTCGAGGCATATTCGTGCACGGCGGCATCGCCGCGCGCTTCGATATCGGCCAGCATGGTCTCGACGGTCTCGCGGACTTTGCCGTCCGCTGCCTTGACGACCGAGGCAACAGCGCCCTGCTTGAGGTGGCGGATCATCCCTGACTTTCCTTGTTGGTTTTGTTCAAACGAAACGTCCAGTTCCCGCCATGGGCGGCAACTGGACGTGCATGTTCAAATCATAAAGTCGGCGTTACTGCGCAGCAACCTGATGCACAGCAGAATTGATGCGCGGCATCACCTGCTCGGCCATCAGGATCATGGAGCGACGACCAAGCTCCACATCCGTCCAGTCCTTGCCGGCATAGAGCAGCGTGCCGAAATCGCCGACTTCCTCGCGGAACGCCAGGATTTTGTCCGCAACTTCGTCCGCCGTCCCGTAGATCACGAGCTTGTCGCAGACAAAGTCCAGCGTCACCTCGTCATCGTGCATCTCGCGACTGGTCTTGAACAACTCGACACGACCATTTTTCTTCAGCTTGGTCAGCAGCGATTTGTAGTAGTAGCGATAAGGGCCATTCGGGTCCGTCGCATAAGCCTTGGCAGTGGCGCGATCCTTCGCAACGAACACGCTCTTGGCGACGCGCCAATTGGCGGGATCGGCGGGACGGCCAGCGCGCTCGCAGCCTTCCACATATTTCGGCCAATGGCTCTTGGCCCAAACCGGCATCAGGAAGTTCGCCGAGATCGGCTCCCACCCGCGCGCGGCAGCCTCGGTCACGCCCTTTGAGAACGGTGCGACGGCAGTGACGACGATGGGCGGATGCGGAGTCTGCAGGGGCTTTGGAATGAACCCCTGGCCAATCTCGGCCATCAGCGTGCGCTCGGTCGAAATCTTCCAGTATTTGCCGTCGATGTTGTAGGGCGGCTCGCTCGACCAAAGCTTCAGGACGGCGTTGATACCTTCCAGGAACATTTCATTGCGATTGGCATTGAGATTCCCGAAAATCTCCGCATCCGACAGCAATCCGCCGGGGCTGATGCCAAAGATCAGGCGGCCATCGAGCATGTGATCGAGCATCGCAAGTTGCGAGGCAATCGCGGCCGGGTGTGAATTCGGCATGTTGACCGTGCCGGTGCCCAAACGGATGTTTTTCGTCGCAGCCGCCAGCGAGGCAATGAACACGACGCAATTGGTGATGTTCTCAGCCTTGTCCGTCACGTGCTCGCCAACGAGACCCTCGCAATAACCAAGTTCGTCGGCCAGGATGAACGCCTCGCGATCCTCCTTGAGGCACTGACGCCAATCCTTGCCGAGCGGATGGATCGGCATCGTGAAAAACCCGAGCTGCATGAGCTTGAACTCGCTTTGATGGAAAAACAGACACTTGGTTTTAAAGGCCAGCCTGGGGCCACAAAAATCATATCTTCGACGGCTCGCCATCAGGTTTCCTGATGGTGCCGACCCAAACGCTGGTCCCAGTCCGAACCCTCAAGCGGATTTCGCGAAAGGCGGCTCCCACAGACGGGCGAGCCGGGTCGCCTCCTGCTGCAACAGGTCGCAGAACAGGTCTGCGGCCGGCAACAAGGGTTTGCGCGCTGGCTCGATCATCACAAGGTCAAGGGTGAGTGGTGGGTCGTCAAACGGGTTGGCGGTGAACAGCGGCCGAACCGATTCCCCCATCATCACCGCTGGCAAAACGGTCACCCAGTCCGTGCGGGCGACGAAGTCGAGCGTGCCGAACATGGCATCAAGTTCGAGCACCCGGTCGATCTGGCCCCCGACCGTCGTGCAATAGGTCTCGAATGTGGCACGGCGCGTGTTGATGCGGCTTGGCACCACCAGTTTCAACGGGCCGAGGTCCCGCAGCCGCACCGGCTTGCCCATCTCAAACGAAGACTTCGCGCTTGAGACCAGAAGCTCGGTGGTGCGCAGAAACAGGCGACTTCGCAGCCCCGACAGGCCGGGAAAGGCCGGCACGATGGCAAAGTCCAGCTCACCAGCGCGCACCATTTGCGTCAGCGTGCCCGAATAGCCCTCCACCATGCGCACATTGACATTTGGATGCTGCTCGACAAAGCGGGCGAGTGCGGGGGCCAGGGTGCAACGCGTCATCGTGGGCATCAGGCCCACCACCAGCGTGCCATCAAACCCGCCCGCATAGGGGCCAACCGCGCGCCCGGCGGCATCATGCGCGCGAATGACATCGAGGCAGCGACGATAAAATATGTCGCCCGCTGGCGTTGGCTCGATCTTGCCTTTTTCACGGGTGAACAGGGCCAAACCAAAACTGTCCTCAAGGCTCTTCACATGTTGTGAAACGCCCGACTGTGTCGCATGTTCGCGCTGCGCTGCGGCCGTGAAGGACCGTTCCTCATAAGCTGCAACGAAGAGGCGGATATCCCGAAGGCTGCCAAACACGGATGTCATCCAATTTCATGATGGTCTCCCCAAGATCATATTATTTTCTCGACGAATGCGCTGCATCTAGTTTCAGCGCTTTCCTCTCGGGCCGCGGGCCCGCACGCGAACGGCTGACCTGATGCATGAAATCGTATTTGACGGACCCGTGACCGATACCCGCCCCCTGCGCCAGGCACTGGGGCGCTTTGCAACGGGCGTCACCGTCATCACCACAGTATCGCGCAGCGGCAAGACGGAAGGGCTGACCTGCAATTCATTTGCAGCTGTCTCACTTGATCCCCCGCTCGTGTTGTGGAGCCTGCGCAACGACGCGGCCTCCGTGCAGAGTTTTACCGATGCGGAGCATTTCGCGGTGAGCGTCCTGGCCTCCGACCAAAGCGCGATCTCGAACCATTTTGCGACCCGGCACGAAGACAAATTCGGCATGATCGACCACCAGCGTGGCCATGGCGATTGCCCGGTCATCGTCAACGCACTCGCCTCGTTTGAATGCAAGATCCACTCGGTGCATCAGGGCGGCGATCACCTGGTGTTTTTTGGCCAGGTGCTGCGCGCCACCTATCGCGACGGCGAACCGCTGTTGTTTGCGGGCGGCACCTATTGCAAGCCGGTGCCGCTGGTCCCAAAAGTGTAAGGCAGCGGCCGTTTTTTGGTGGCCTCAGAAAAGTATTCAAGGGAGATACACATGGCTGGCACATCGTCGAGCGCGCCGATTGAGTTTTATGGATTCTGGCGCTCGATCGCGTCATTTCGTGTGCGCACCGCGCTCCGCCTCAAGGGGCTGTCGGCTGAAGAGCGGGTCATCGACCTGCTGAAGGGCGAACAGCACTCGGACGCGTTCGACAAGATCAACCCCGGCCATGCCATCCCGGCGCTTTTGAGCGATGGGGCGATCCTCACCCAATCACTGGCAATCATGGAATATCTGGACGAGGTCTACCCCGAGCCGAGCCTGATGCCCAAGACGCCAATTGACCGCGCCTATGCGCGCGCGCTGGCACTGGTCGCGGTGGCCGACACGCATCCGCTCGTGGTGCCGCGCATTCGCCACAAGCTTGCGGCCATGGGCCACGACGAGGCCGCTGTCATGTCCTGGTGCAACCACTGGACGCATGAGGCCGTGAAGACCTACGAGAGCCTGCTCGCCCGGCGCCCGGCTGCGCCATTTGCGCTCGGCGCGACTGTCGGGATCGCCGACATCTGCATCGCCAGCCTCAGCGTCCAGGCGCATTTCTTCAAGGTTGATCTTGCGCCCTATCCGCATGTGGCAACGCTTGCCAAACTCTGCTTCGAGCTTCCCGCTTTTGCCGAAAGCCATCCGCTGAAACAGCCCGGCGCACCACAGGGGTAGCGGCAGTTCAACCTTCTCCCTTGGGAGGAGGCGCCCCTGAAGTCGGGTCTGCCCGACTTCAGTATTGCAAAACCAAACCCCGGCTCGAGCCGGGTTTGGAAGCGCATGGCGGACGAGGGTATGATCCACCCGCGAATACCCCTCACCCGGCGCGGTGCCCGTGCCACCCTCTCCTTCAGGTGAGGGTTATCGCCCACCTACTTCACGGCCTGCGGGTTGATCGGCGAGCCCGCCGCGCCTGGCAGATGCAGCGGCGGCGCGGTGAAGAAGAACTCGTAGACCTTGTCGGCCGCGCAATCCTCGGCCAGGTCCTTCAGATAAAAGATCTCACCCATGGAAATGCCGATGGCGGGGATGACCACCCAATGCCAGGGCTGGTTGGCTTCCTTCGTCTCGTTCGGGCGCACTTCGCAGCCCCACGTATCCGAGCAGATGGCGGCGATGT
>CAIZGQ010000452.1 GCA_903932565.1 uncultured Hyphomicrobiales bacterium | reverse complement strand
CTGTCTCTTCCGCGATGCCACGCTCCAGGACGTAGCGAGCTGCCTCCGTCAATGATTTGGCGAGGAGTGTGCGGACAGCAAAATAACTCCCATCATGCATCAGCAGATTTTCATCGAGCGCGCTCGCGCCTTCGTTGCGCCCGCCGAGCGCAAAAACTTCCGGACAGGCGAGGGCTGCCTCGGGAGAGGCGAGATCCTCGCCCTGCGCGCGCGCAATGTCAGCAATTGAGCGCAAAATGAGCCCGGTCGAGACTGGCAGTTCCACGGGCAGGCTATTGAGCCCAAACAATCCGCCTGCCGCGCCTGAGGCCGCCGCCAGTGCCTTGTGAAGGCGCGGGGAGGGTGGTCGCTGCTTGCGTGAGTCGAGCGTCGTCAGGGCCGAGTGCAGCGCCGCCTTGAGCGCCACACTGGCAGCTTTGGACGCGAGCGTTGAGAAGCGGGCGGGAACCATCTGTCCAATGAGGTCGAGCTTGTGGCCGACCATATTGGTGAGCCGCATGGCAAAGCTGGTGCGCTCCAACAGTGCGACGGCCTCTGTCAGCGCGACATGATCACCAGCGCTCATCTCCTGGGGAAACATCCCCGCGCCTGACAGAGATTCTCGCTCGTTCATCTGGCCCTGCGGCATGGACTGGTCCTCGAAAGTGGATCGCGGGAGATGAAGGAACGCGACTTTGTTCCTGAACGGCGCATGAAACTGATGTGGGCTGGACCGAGTGCCGACGCAAGAGACCAAGTTTTTAAGGCCGTTAACGCCTCAAAAGGTCTTAAATTAACCACGCCAAACGCTCCGCTGTTAACGTTTCGCGTATCCGGGCGCTCGCGCTGCCGCTTTAGCGCTGCACGATAAAGTGCTGCTTCCCCTGCGCAGATCAGGGCCTTTGGCAATTTCATTCAAATTGTTCGCAATTCAAAAAGTCGTTGTTCTGCTTACCTCCTTCAACCGCAAATTATGAATGGAAATCAGTAGAATGCGAGCAATTGATTTCAGTGGGTCGCAAAACCGCGCGGGCAATCTCTCCCCTAACAGAACGGGGAAAGCGAATGTTCGGCGGATTGATCAAAACAGCACTTGCTGCGGCCACCATGGCGACAGTTTACATCTGCAGCGCGCAGGCCGGGGTGCCGGACACGAGTTATGCGGCGGTGGGCCCCGCCACTCTCGTTCCCTACGGCTGGGCAGATTTTTGCAATCGCTACGACGGGGAGTGTGACAGCGCCACACTGCCGGCGATGGATGTGAACCTCACGCCAAAATCCCTCAAGATGATCGAGCGGATCAATTCCTGGGTGAACACGAACATCAAGCCCATGTCTGACCAGCAGCATTGGGGCGTTGTCGACCAGTGGGATTATCCCACCGATGGCTTCGGCGATTGCGAAGACTTCGCACTTCTCAAGCGTAAAATGCTGATTGACGAAGGCTTTCCGCGCCAGGGCCTGCTGATGACCGTGGTTCGTGACCAGCACGGCGATGGCCACGCGATCCTCACCGTCAAGACAAACCATGGCGAGTTTGTTCTCGACAATCTCTCGGACGACATCAAGCCGTGGCGCGACACGCATTACCGTTTCATCAAGCGCCAGTCGCAAACAAGCCAGAATGTATGGGTCGATCTTGGCGATCCGGGACCGGCACCCATGACGGTGTCACGCTGAGATCCAACCAGCACCGATCATGACGATCCACTCAAACGGCGGGGCCAGTCCCTGCCGTTTTGCTGTTTGATTGTTGAACCGGTTATTCAAACGCCGTTCATCTCCATCAATTTAAAACATGAACAACACGCCATGCAGTGCCTGGGGCGATTGACCAGACGAACAAAGTCGAAGAGGCTTTGGTCAGCGGCCATTCTGGGCACTTCATTTCAAGTGTTGCCTCGATAAGAGGCTGTCGCGTTCAGGTTTCGGGCCCGCAAAGCCCTTATTGGGGAGCATCACATGGTTCGTACAGCTTTTCTCTCTGCCGCCGGTGCCGCCGGATTGGTTCTCGCATTTGCGAGCTTCGCACCTGCGCAGGCGCTCACCATGAAAGAGTGCAGCACCAAATATGAGGCCGCGAAATCGGCCGGGACGCTGAACGGCCAGAAGTGGAACGACTTCCGCAAGGCTCAGTGCTCGGCAGACGCGGCCGCCACACCGGCTGCGACGCCTGCTGCTGCGACAGCCCCCGCTGCAGCCCCAGCACCAGCTCCCGCAGCTGCTGCGCCTGCCGCTCCCAAGCCGGTTGCGGCAGCTCCCAAGCCAACAGCCCCGGCAGCCGCTGCACCCGCAGCCGTTGGCGCCGCTGTGTTCCCGAGCGCGATCTCGCCACAATATTCCACGCTGTCAGCTGGCAAGGGTCGCTTCAAGACCTGCGATGACCAGTATCAGGCCAACAAAGCCACCAATGGCAATGGCGGTTTGAAGTGGATCCAGAAGGGCGGCGGGTATTACAGCGAGTGCAACAAGCGCCTCAAGGGCTGATCGCTCTCAAACCTCTGAATGAAAGACGCCCACCTGCAGTCAAGCGGGTGGGCGTTTTGCTTTGGTGGCGGGTGTTTCCCGCGCGGATGTCAGTGGGCCGCGCTGCCGCCCATGTAAGCGTAAGCGGATGCGACAACACCCATTGTTCCCAGGATCAGCGACATATACCAGGGCCAGCGCTTGCCATGGGTGATGATGGCGATGGTAGCGACTGCGATGGAGACGTGAAGCATCGTCACGCCGATGGTCAGGATGTGGTGGCGGTGTTCGTGGTG
>CAIZGQ010000451.1 GCA_903932565.1 uncultured Hyphomicrobiales bacterium | reverse complement strand
GAAAGGCCGGATCTTACGGAATGGCACCTTACGTCAAGGCGATGTGATGCATGGTATCTCAACGTGGCGGCGCATCAACGGATGCAGCGAAGAGCCAAATGATCACACGACATCGGGCGAACTGACCTGCCGCACGTGGCGTTCGGGGAGTTGCACAAGTGGTCGCGCCGTCGAGCTTTGTTTGCATTCTGGCGGCCATGACTACAAGGCTGCCTGGGTGCTGGACGGGATGCGCTGGTTGGACCGTGCCGTCCCTGTCAACGCCAAGTCCGCCATGCAGCCCCATGGGTCAGTTCCGGCGGTGGTGCGATAAACGACAGCTTCTGCAGCACTTGCTTGAGGACTTGGCGCGGCAAGACTTGGTGCGGCAAGACTTGGGGTCCTGCCGCTTTGCGTTTTAAAGCTCCGGGAGGCCCTGGCGACCCGCTTTGAGTTCAAAGACAAGTGCTGCGATGAAGCCGTAAATGGCATGTCCCACGTAGCTCATGAACGACAAGCCACCGCCCCAGTCGATCAAAAGAAAAGGCAGGCCCGCCAAAGGCGCCATCAGGCCAAGGGCGTTAAACCAGGTGAACGAGCCCCAGCTGAGACAATTGGCAAGGAGCGCATTGGGATTGAACATGCGGGTCGCGGTCACGGCACTGACAATCGCCCAGAAAACGATCATGCCGGTGCTGAGTTCGTGCTGTGAGAACCGGTAGGCGAGGTAGGCAGTAAAGGCCAGCCAAACGCCGACATCAAGGATGATGCCCCATGCTTTTAAAACGCGGGATATGACAAAATAAGCAATGGGGTAGCCGATAATTCCAATCACATAATGAATGGCTTCGGCACCAAGTTTCGGGATTTCGTAACCGGTCCACCGCAATCCAAGCGATGTGACAAGGCCGGAGGGTTCAAGCGGTCCACCCAGAATCCATGCGGTGATGACGCGGGCCCAGATTTCCCAAACCATCAGGCCAGCAAAGCCACCTGCAAACAGCCAGATGAGTGTCTTTTGATTTGGGATCGCGGCCGAAAGATTTGAACCGATGCTGTGTGATTGAGTCCCAGCCATATCATTGCCTCGCGCGGTAGAACGATCCGGCTGATGTTCAGCCTAGCGTCGTCGTTCATGCCAATGAAGGTCAAATTAAACTTTTAAATTTCTGGCGACTAGGGCTTTGCCTTGCGCAACCCATCACGTGAGCGCGACAGGCCCAGCGGAACGCGTGAACAGGCCGTCACGCCAGATCAGGTTTTAATCACGCCGACGTGATGCTGCAACGTCGCTGGCACTCGGCGTTGTCACGACCATCCCGACGCGCGGGCCCGATGTTCCAGATGCCGGTTTGGGTCAGCAGTCTCAGCATGACGCTTGAGCGCTTCGAGAAAGAACAACTGCAGCGGCGTAGCTTGCCAGTCGGAGCGTGTGGCGTAGCCCTTCACATCCATGCCCGTAAGCCTGGGTGCCGACAGGACGGTCAGGCGGTTGCGGCCTGTGCGCATTTCAATGGCGACTTCGCGCTGGGTCAAAATGGCGAGGCAATCGGATGCAAACAAAATCGTGCGGTGCAGCGCGGGCGCATTGGTTTCCACCGCAATCCGCGGCGGATGTTCCAGGTCTGCGAACAATTGGAGAAAGCTCTCCCGTCGGGGCGCGCCAAGGGGCGGCAAGACCCATGGGTAGCTTGCAAAGTCTTCAATCGTCAGCGGGCGGCGAAGCTCCGCCAATGGATGATCGGCCCGTGCCACAACGCGGAAAGGGTCTGTGAAGAAGGTGTGCTCAACAACGTCCGTCACCCATTCCGGGCACCGCATGTTGCCGATCAGAATGTCCACCGAGCCTGAACGAAGATCCGACAGAAGGGAATCATAGGTCCCATCTCTCACTTCGATGCGGGCGTTTGGATAATGCTGGATAAATTCCTCAACTGCAGCTGACACCACTGTGCCGGTGAAGAGTGGAATAATACCAATGGCCAGACGTGTTTCCGCGCTTGTGTTGAAACTGGCCACATCTTCAAGACCGTAGTCGACTTCGCGCAGCGCGATGTGAATTCGCCGCGCCAATTCTGTTCCAATAAGGGTCGTTGTGACCCCGTGTTGCGAGCGCTGAAATATTTCAATGCCGAGAACATGCTCCAGATCGCGGGCTGATCGGAGCAGCGATGGCTCGGAAATATCGAGATGGCGGGCAGCCAATTGAAACGATGCGGCATCCGCAATCGCGATGAGGCTGCGCAAATGGGTATCTGTCAGCTTGCCGATCAGCGTCGGCGCCTGGGCCGCAGTTGCAAACGTATACCCCTCGCAGGGCTCCGCCAGCGCTAGTTCAAGTTTGCGAAAACACTTTTGCACGCGCGGTAAAAATTGCTCGCCCGCGGGGCTTAAAAACGAACCCGTTCGGCTGCGGCGCAGCAGATCAACGCCGATGATGCTCTCAAGCTTGGCAATGGCCTGTGTGACTGCGGGTTGCGACAAGCCCATGTCGGCTGCCGCTCCTCCTACACTCCCCGTTGCTGCCACCGCAACGAGAGCCCGCAGTTGCCGAAGTGTTGGCGACGCGGTCGGGGGCATATTTTGATCCTAGTGCTTACTGAATGAAAGTTAACGCTGGACGCCACTTCTTAGCTAACAGTTTTACGGCACGAAAGTTTCAGCTGCCATTGATTATTTGCTGGTGCACACCAAAAAGCTGCAAAACCGAAGAAACATCTTCTGTGCGGCGGGCTTGATAGGACGTTTAACTTTATCCCGTGTCGTAATCCTCAAACCCGCAGCTTCTCTCTAAAGCAACCTTATCCTGTGCCATAAGGTATAAAACGTTCACGCCTCAATGTATCCATTTTATTTATCAAATTTTTATTTAGAGGTTGATCCTGATCAATAGTGCTGTGGTTTTCACGTATCGTCTAATCTGCACGCACTTATAGTGCCAGATGATTGGCGGTGGTGGTGTCGTGGCGCTTCCCCTAGGTGACGTGGGCCAGGTTGCGTGCACCGGGAGCGCGCGATAAACGCAGGTGCAAAAGTGTCACAAAGCTGGCACGTCGATTGGGAGATGGTGGGCATGACCGCAAAAATTCACGATATTCTCATCATGCTGCCGTGGCCGGCATCGTTCAGATTTCAATACGAGCACCTCATCCGTGCTGCTTATCCGACGCTGAAGATCACGACGGTCTCCACACTGGACGAAACCCGAGTCGAGCTCCCAAACGCCGAGATCTTCATGGCGTTCGGAGCGGCCCTGACGGAAGACGTGTTCGAGGGCAGCCAACGTTTGAAATGGGTCCACGCCTTTGGAACGGGTGTTGATGGCATTGTTGATCAGCCGCATCTGGGGCGCGACGTGATTGTGACCTCAACGCGCGGCATCCATGGCGCGCCGCTCTCGGAAGTCGCAATCCTTCACATGTTGGCGATGGTTCGCGACTTTCCCCGCTCGGTGCGGGCACGCGACAACCATGTCTACGATCGGTTCCGCATCAAGGTCCTCCACAAGAAGCGGGTCGGCATTCTGGGCGTTGGTCTGATTGCAGAAGATCTTGCCCCGCGACTGGCGGCGCTTGGCATGCATGTGGTTGGCATCACGCGAACCCCGCGCGATCTGCCCGGATTTCACAGTTTTGCACCGCGTGATGATCTGACAGCATCCGTCGCGGATCTCGATTTTCTCGTGCTTCTCATCCCGCTGGAGGATGCCACGCGTGAGATCGTCAACGCGCAGGTGCTTGGCGCCATGAAGCCGGGATCCTACCTCGTCAATATTGCGCGCGGCGGCGTGCTGGACGAGGCGGCGTTGATCGCAGCTCTTAAATCCGGACATCTGGCGGGTGCTGCGCTTGACGCCACCCAGAAGGAGCCGTTGCCCGCGGATGATCCACTCTGGGATGCGCCAAACCTGATCCTGACACCGCACAACGGCGGGTTTTATGACACCTACGCGGATGACAGCATCGAGCAGATCGTCGGCAACATTCGCCGCTTCCAGGAGGGGCGCTTCGACCAGATGATCAATCGCGAAACGCGCACCTGATTGCGCCGGGTTTGCAGGTTAGCCCGGCAAATAAGCTTCGGTGTAAAGTTTGCCGAGGTCGGCCGGCTCGCCCGTCAGCGCACCAACCTCGACGAATGATTTTGACAGGACAGCCATGGCGGCTGGGGAGAAACGCCCGTCCGTTCGAAAGATCGGCGTGAACGCGTCAACCGATTTTGTCGCGACATTTGTGTCCAGGCCGAGCACATCGACGATATCGGCGATCATGCGAGCCCTGTCGGCTTTCATGAAGGCGATCGTTTGATACCAGCCTTTTAAAAAGGCGCGGATCGCATCCGGGTTGCTGGCAATCAGCGCATCTGAGGCGAAGATCATATGGGTGTGAAAAACCGGCGCCAGCGCCCCGCAATTGTAGATGATCTTGCCGTTGCCTTCTTCCTCGGCCTTCAGCGCGAAGGTGCCGTCGGTGATCATCGCATCCGCCTGGCCTGAGCGCAGAAGCGCCAGTCCTGTGGTGGGCGGCCCCACCGTGAATTTCAGATCTGACGCGGCCCAGCCCTGCGATTGCCAAAGCTTCGCGCCGAGCCATCCCGTCATGGAGGCGAGGGAGGCAACATTGACCGTTTTGCCCTTCAGGTCTGCAATCGTTTTGATCGACCCGTCAGCGCGTGCAAGCACGAGCAAATAAGCGGGCGCATCGACGATGACGCTAACCGCGCGGGCAGGTTCGCCCTTGACGATAAAGGGGAGGTCGGGCCCTGACCCGATCGCAATGTCGAGCCCACCGGCAGCGAGCGCCTGGTGCATCTTTGCACCGCCCCCAAAACCCGTGATCTCCGGGTTGATGCCGAGCGTTTGAAAGATCCCGTGTTTGGACCCAATATCGACCGGGGTGAAGCCGATGGACTCAGAGACGGATTTGCCGACCCGCAGTGTGGTCGCGGCATGCGCGGGAGCGGCGAAGAATGGCGCGGTAGCAACCGCACCAGCACCCGCCATCACAGCGCGGCGGCTCAAAAGCCCTTCGCCTTGAAAATACGTCGCCATGGCATCCTCCCGACAACCATATCATCTGCTCGAACAGGGCAGCGTTGGTCTGTTAAGTTCAAATCTAGGCGTTGGGGGCTCGTGCGGCAAGGCAATAGCAGGTCAACAGGCTGCGAGGTTGGCTTGACACCCCATCCCACTTGTCTTTGTAGTCGTCCGCATAATGAACCACACAGCCCACCCATCGGTACGTGGTGGTGTTGTGGAAAGAGCCACGGAAGATGGCTCAGATCGTGACAGGTTTGCCCGTAGGGCCACGTTTGCTGGAACAACAAGTCCAGCAGGCCGCCTCACGGACCGCGCGTCACTATGACGGAGGAACGTCGTGTCTGGCATAGAGATACGTTCAGTGTCGCAATCGTTCGGCGTCCTGAATGCCAATCCGATTGTGGCGCTGCAGGAAGCGTCGCTGACAATCGAAAAGGGCGAGCTGTTGTGCCTCATTGGGCCAAGTGGATGCGGCAAGAGCAGCCTCCTCAACATCATCGCGGGATTGTCGCGCGCCACAACCGGCGACGTCTTTATTGATCATGTGCCGGTGCGCGGTCCATTGCCCAAGACCATGGCTTTCGTGTTTCAGGAAAACACATTGATGCCGTGGCGCACGGCTCTGGACAACATCAAGCTCGGCCTCGCGTTCCAGGGAGCGCCGCGCAAGGATCGTGATGAGCGTGCGCGGGCTGCCCTGTCGCTTGTGGGTATGGACGATTTTGCCAATCATTATCCGCGCCAATTGTCGGGCGGCATGAAGCAGCGCATCCAGCTCGCCCGCGCGCTAGCCCTTGATACGGATATCATCCTCATGGATGAGCCGTTCGCCGCGCTCGATGAGCAGACGCGCATGGTTCTGGGAGAAGAGCTTTCTGTGCTCTTGGCCAAAGGCGGCAAGACGATTGTTTTTGTCACGCACAGCCTGACGGAAGCGGTTTTTCTCGCGGACCGCGTCGCCGTTTTCAGCGCACGACCGGGCCGCATCAAGCAGGTTCTGAGCGTTGGCGAGCCGCATCCGCGGCCGCGATCCTTCATGACATCGTCGAAACTCACCAACTTGCGCAATGAGCTGTACGAATTGCTGCATGACGAAGTTGTGGCGACGATGAAGGCCTCTTTCGGCCTCTCTGCGAGCGCTGATCCATGATGTCGGATACAGCCATTTCGCGCATCGTGCCGGTTGTCTTTGTGCTGTGCTGCGGCATCGGCTGGTATTATGCCAGCGTGTTTCATCTTGTCAGCCCATTGCTGCTGCCGCCGTTCCATCAAACGATGGCGGACTTGTGGAACCTGATCCACACAGGGGCCTTTTGGCCGGATCTACTCATCACATTATATGAGCTTTTGATGGCCTTTCTGATCGCTGCCATCAGTGGCGTTCTGATCGGATACTTCATTGCCCGTAACCGGTTCACGATTCAGGTGTTCGATCCGTTTTTCAGTGCGCTCTATTCGGTGCCAACGATCCTGTTGTTTCCCTTGTTCGTCCTGTTCTTTGGTCTTGGCTCAGGGTCGAAGATCGCGATGG
>CAIZGQ010000450.1 GCA_903932565.1 uncultured Hyphomicrobiales bacterium | reverse complement strand
TGAGGCCTATCCAAATCCCAGCTGCTGGCGCAGAGCGCTTGGTGTGATCCCGTCATCACGGACGGCATGAAGTGCTCGCGCGTGCGTGCTCTTTGACAGCTTCAACCCCTGGGCATCGCGCAACAAGCCGTGATGATGATAATCCGGGGTTGGCAGGTCCAACAGCCGCTGCAACAACAGATGCAGGCTTGTGGCTTCCTGCAAGTCCTCGCCGCGCACAACGGCTGTAATGCCCTGCAAGGCATCGTCGATCACCACGGACACATGATAGCTGGTGGGGATATCCCGCCGCGCGAGGATCACATCGCCCCAGCGCTCGGGATGCGCTGCAACGTCCCGTGCGGCAATGCCCTCGCCAAATTCGCGCCATGCCATTGGTCCGAGTCCCCTTTGCAAGGCGTTGAGGTTCACCAGCGCAAGCGCCTTGGCCATATCGAGTCGGAAGGCGGGCGGCGTACCGAGTTCCAATCTTCGATCCCGCTCGGCCTGAGCCAGGTGCCGACACGTGCCCGGATAAAGCGCCACGCCATCGGGATCGCGCGGAACGCTGGGATCAGCGGCCACGGCGCGCGCAATTTCACCGCGCGTACAAAAACACGGATACAACAGCCCAAGATCGGCAAGCTGATCCAGCGCTCTTGCGTAATCCGTGAAATGCTCGGACTGACGCCGGATGAGGGGATCAAACGCGATCCCAAGCCATTCGAGATCGCGCAGGATCGAATCCTCGAACGTTGCGCGGCACCGGGATTGATCGATGTCCTCCATGCGCAACAGAAGGCGTCCCCCCCGTGCTTTTGCCAGCCGCTCGTTGGTCAGCGCAGAATAGGCGTGGCCAAGGTGCAAATGCCCATTGGGTGAGGGCGCAAACCGAAGAACGGCATCAGGCCGCGCCATGGCATCGCCCTGTGCCGTTTCGAGACAATCGTCCTTGAGGGGAAATGGAAATGGCAAAGCCCTCAAAGGTTGAACTAACAATCAAGACCACATCCCCAACGGGTCGAGCAGCGACGGAGAACAAAACTGCGATGGCGGGCCAACGGCTTCGAGACCCCCAAGATAAACCATCTGCGGGTACAGGAAAGACGCGGCAACCACGCACGGCGGCGCTTGGCCGCTGCGTCCTGCCAGCCATTCAAAGCGAGGGCGATCTTGAGCAAGCCGTCGCGCATTTGCTGCAAGTCGATCCCCTCGTCATTGCCAGTCTCCTTGAGGCAGGGGGCATGCCGCCACTGCGCCGACGCGAGCCGGGGTTCGCAGGCCTTGTCTGGATCCTGGTGTCGCAGCAGGTGTCGGTTGCCAGTGCCAATGCGATTTTCGCCCGCATCAAGGCGCGGTTCGACCCGCTCGAACCATCTGCCATTCTGGATTGCGCGCCGGACGATCTTGCAACGTGTGGGCTGAGCCGGCCCAAACAGCGCAGCCTTCATGCCATCGCGCAAGCTGTTGCAAACGGCACCCTCGACTTTGACCAGCTCGCCGGCATGGACGCGACAACGGCCCACGCCACGCTGGTGAGCGTCCATGGGATCGGGCCGTGGACAGCCGATATCTTCCTGCTCTTCTGTCTTGGTCACCCGGACGCCTGGCCCGCTGGCGATCTCGCCCTGCAGGAAGCAACGCGCATGGTGCTGAAGCGCAAGACACGTCCCGATGCCAAGCAACTGGCGAAAATCGGCGCGCGGTGGCGTCCCTATCGCGGCGTCGCGGCCCGCTTGCTGTGGTCGTATTATGGGGCTGTGCGCGCGCCAGCATCCGCCGGTGGCGACGCGCCAAAGACCGGCATGGCACTGGCAGGTGCTGCGCTTTCTTGACGAGCAGCTTGCTTGACGAGCAGCTTGCAACAGACCATCCCAAACCAGATCTATCGCCAAGACGCCACCAAACCCTGTGCCAGGATTTGCCCATGCCCGCCCCGACCGCGACCCTCACCGGACCCCGCCTGCCGCCCAAGTCCGGCACTTCGCGGCAGCTGGTTGTGTTTCTGCACGGCTATGGCGCTACTGGCACGGATCTCATCGACATCGCGCGCCAGTGGCAGCCGTTTTTACCGGATGCGGCGTTCGTCGCTCCCAACGCGCCGGATGTTTGCGCCATGTCGCCCGCAGGTCGGCAATGGTTTCCACTCACCATGCGCGATCCTGACGAGCGCTGGCGCGGTGTCTCTATGGCGCATCCAACGCTTGACAAGTTTCTTGACTCGGAGCTCGCCAAGCTTGGTCTCGACGATTCAAAGCTTGTTCTTGTTGGATTCAGCCAGGGTACGATGATGGCGCTGCATGTCGGCCTGCGCCGTCGCGTCGCCCCCGCCGCCATCATTGGCTATTCGGGCGTGCTCGTCGGCCCGGAACATCTGGCAACCGCCACCACGCGCTCCGCCAAGGGCGAGGCCCCGCCGGTCCTGCTGGTGCATGGCGACGAGGATGACGTCATTCCTGTCGACGCGATGTTCATGTCATCCGAGGAACTCGCCAAAGCCGACATTCCCTGCCAATGGCATCTGTCGTCTGGCGTCGGGCATGGCATTGACGGGGGCGGGCTGCTGCATGGCGGGCTGTTTATTGCCGCCGTCTTTGGCATCAAGGTCAAGCGCCCGGAGAAGCGGCCGGCGTGATCTGGTCCAAACTTGCAGACGACCCGGCCGTGGGAACACCCGCCGGAATGACCGCTGGCTGCAGCCGCGGCATCTGCCGAACGACCTTGCGAATGCCAATCGGCCGGTAGACTTGTTTTGTGGCCTCGACGATATGCACGCCCGCCCCCGGCAGGGCAAAGCGCCCACCGATGCGCTCAAAGGCGCTCGCCAATCGCAGGAAAAACGGCCGGGCGAAGGGCGGCACATAGAGCGCCTCGGCCCAGGACTCCGGCGAGAACAGAGCCTCACGCAGCAACTCGCGCAACTGCCCTTTCGAATAGGGTTGGCCAAAGCCAAAGGGGGTCGTGTCGACCCGCGCCCACAGTCCACGCCGGTTCGGCACCACAATGATAACGCGCCCACCCGGGGTCAGAATGCGCCAGACTTCCGCCAGAAGCTCGCCCGGCAGTTCGACATATTCGAGCACATGCGTGAGCAGGATCCGATCAACGCAGGCATCCGGCAGTGGCAACATCGTCACATCAACAAGCGCGGAAGCGGATGGCGCATCCTCCGGCCAATTGATCACGCCCTGCCCCGCTGGCATGAGCGCCAGCACGCGCACAGCGTGGTCGCGATAGATCCCAATGTAAGGCGTCGCAAACCCAAGACCCAAAACCGACAGGCCGGTGCAATCCGCCCAGCGCAGGCGCACATGGCGCGCGATAAAGCGATGCACCACACGCCCTAGGGGCGAGGCGTAAAAACTGCGCAGGTCGGTCACATCGGGCGGCATGTCTTAGCTTGTCGCACAGGCTTGGCGTTGTTGCCAGTTGAACAGGCCGCAGACGCCCGGCCCACAATTGTGCGGCTGAGCAAGCCTCGCGACGTTCAGAATGCGTTAACCACATTCAAAAGTTTTGCCCTTAGGTCTAGAGTGCGGTGATTCGGGTTGCTGCGCGTCGCATCTGAAACCGCGTTGCGTAAAGAGCCCGGGCCTTGTGCCTGGAAATCATGGACAAGGAATGATCATGGATTGCCGGATCGGCTGCGGATTGTTGACTCGCACCGGGCCTGTGCTGACATCAAACGATGCAGTTCGGGCGACCTTAGATCGACCCCGCCGCCTGTCGCTTCGTCGCGCGCTTCTGTCTGGCGCAGCGCTCATTGGCAGCATGGTCCCGGCCTGTGCGCAGGGCTTTTTCGTTCATGACGCAACTGACGAAGGCCTCGCAAGTCTCGCTGTCTTCGTTGCGCTCGTTCTGTTTTCCACCAGCACGGCGCTTTTGCATCTGGCAGGTCGCCGCCGCTGGACATTGCGGGAAGGCGCATTGATTGCCGAGCTCGCCGATACGCGCGCCAAGCTCGACCGCTCGCAGGTTTTTCTTGCTGCCGAGCCGCAGATTGTTGTGGCCTGGGGCACGGCCTCGGGTGAACCCGACATCGAGGGTGACCTTTCCATCATCATGGACACGCCCGTCGCTCGCCGCGTTCTGGGCTTTGGCTCGTGGCTGCAAGCCGTGCCCGCGCAGGAGCTCGAGACCTGTGTGGATCGGCTGCGCCAGCGCGGCGAAGGCTTTCGTCTTGCGCTCGTCTCAACCATGGGACGTCATCTGGAAGCTGAAGGTCGCGCTGTCAGCGGACGCGCCGTGTTGCGGATCAAGGATGTCTCGGGTGATCGGCTTGAACTGACCCGCCTGCGCGAACGCCATGGGCGCTTGTTTGGCGAATTTGAAGCGCTCCGCGCGATGCTCAACGCGCTTCCCCATCCAGTCTGGATGCGCAATGTCGAAGGCGGCCTCACGTGGGTGAACGACGCTTATGTACGCGCTGTTGAAGCCAATGATTCACGCCAGGCCGTCACGCAGGGCCTTGAGCTTCTCGATAAAACGGCGCGCGATGCAGCAGCTGTGACGCTCAACACGTCCAAGGTCTGGCGAGCCCGGGTGCCTGCCATTGTCGCCGGGCATCGGTTGCCCATGGAAGTCATCGACGCGCCGGCCGGTGGCCTCTCCGTCGGCATGGCGATTGATCTTTCCGAGCTGGAAGCTCTGCGCAATGATCTTGGTGCCACGACACAGGCACATGCCCGCACGCTCGATCAATTGTCGACAGCTGTCGCCACGTTCGATCATGGCCGCCGCCTTGTCTTTCACAACAGTGCCTATCGGCAATTGTGGTCTTTGGATGCGGCTTTTCTGGACCAGAAGCCGACGGATTCAGAAGTTCTGGATCGGCTTCGCGCCGAGCGGCGCCTGCCAGAGCAAGCTGATTTCCGCACCTGGAAAGCCAGCATTCTCTCAGCCTATCAATCCACGGAAACCGACGAGCAGGTCTGGTATCTGCCCGATGGCCGCACGTTGCGCACCGTCATCAATCCCAATCCGCAAGGCGGCGTGACATACCTCTTTGATGACGTGACCGAACGCTTCCATCTGGAATCGCGCTACAACGCATCGATCCGGGTGCAGGGGGAAACGCTCGACACATTGCGCGAAGGCGTTGCCGTGTTTGGCACCGATGGCCGTCTGAAATTGTTCAACCCGGCCTTTGTGCACATCTGGCAGCTCGATGCCGCAAAGCTCTCGCAGGACAAGCCCCATATCGACGAGATCGCCAAGCTTTGCGGACCGGCGGCCACCGCGCCGGACGACTGGTCCGGCCTCCGCTCGATTGTTTCGGGCTTGCATGACACACGAACAGCCAGCGATTTCCGCCTGACCCAGCGCGATGGCGGGATCATCGATTGCACCAGCGCACCATTGCCGGACGGTGCGACACTGCTGACCTTCTCTGATGTCAGTGCGCAGGTGAATGTCGAGCGCGCGCTCAAGGAACGCAATCAGGCACTGGTCGACGCAGAAAAACTGCGCAACGATTTCGTCCACCACGTCTCTTACGAATTGCGCTCGCCGCTCACCAATATCATCGGCTTTATCCAGCTGCTCGGCGACAATGCGGTCGGCCCGCTCAACGTCAAACAGCGCGAATATGCCGGCTACGTCATGAAGTCGTCGGGCGCGCTTCTGGCCATCATCAACGATATTCTTGATCTGGCCACCATCGATACAGGTGCGATGGAATTGTCGCTGGAAGATGTCGACATCGCCAAAACCATCGGGGCCGCAGCAGATGGGCTCCAAGACAGGTTGTCAGACTCAAGCCTGCATTTGAATATCGTCGCCATGGATAACATCGGCACGTTCAAGGCGGATGCCAAACGCATCCGGCAAATTCTGTTCAACCTTCTCTCCAACGCCATCGGCTTCTCGGCACCGGGCCAGACGGTGACACTGGCGGCACTGCGTCGCGACGATCAGGTGATCTTCAAGATCAGCGATCAGGGTCGTGGTATTCCGCTCGAAGTGCTGGATCAGGTGTTTGACCGGTTCCACTCGAACACGGTGGGGTCACGGCATCGTGGTGTGGGACTTGGCCTCTCCATCGTGCGCTCGTTTGTCGAGCTGCATGGGGGCGAGGTACAAATCCAGTCAGCCCCCGGCGAAGGCACCACCGTCACCTGCATCTTTCCCGCCGCAGGCGTCAGTGCCATCGCGCTCGCACCGCCTGCGAGTTCCGCAGTCGCCTGAAACCATCACGGATGTCGGACGTCATGCCCCGCAATCAGGTCTGGACTGTCGATCTCGAAGACGAACTGGCCACGCAGGCGCTCGCCTTGCAGATCGCAAGCCTTGTGGGCGCAGGCGATCTCGTCACGCTGTCGGGTGATTTGGGCGCTGGCAAATCAACCTTTGCGCGGGCCCTGATCCGCACCCTGGTGGGCGATCCGCAGCTCGATGTGCCAAGTCCCACCTTCACGCTGATGCAGATCTATGACAGCCCGCAGTTTCCCATAGTCCATGCGGATCTTTATAGGGTGGAGCGCTCCGCTGAGCTTGCTGAACTTGGCTGGGATGAGGCCTCCGAAGGCGCTCTCGTGCTGGTCGAATGGGCGGAGCGCGCTGGCTCCGCGCTGGCGGATGATCGGCTCGACATCACGTTTCATATGGACGCAACGCGCGGCGACGATTTTCGGCGCGCCAGCCTCAGCGGCAAGGGCCTGTTTCAGGCACGTCTTGCTCGCGCGATGGCGATCAATGCCCTCCTGAATGCCTCGGGCTGGCAGGAGTCCGAGCGTCGCTTCATGCTGGGCGACGCCTCAACCCGCGCCTATGAACGCCTGACACGCCCCGACGGGATCTGCGGCATTCTGATGATTTCGCCGCCGCGGCCCGATGGTCCCCCGGTGAAGTTTGGCAAGCCCTACAGCGCGATTGCGCATCTGGCGGAAGACATCCGCCCCTTTATCGCCATAGCGGAGGCTTTGCGCGCGCAGGGCTATTCTGCCCCGGACATCTTTGCCAGCGACATCAAGGGCGGTCTCGCCATATTGGAAGACTTTGGGACCCAGACCGTCATCGACGACAATGGTCCGATCCCTGAGCGCTATGCCGAGGCCATTGCGGTGCTGGCGGATCTCCACGCTCGCGCCCTGCCCGCAACCATTCCGGTCGACGCGACAGAGACGTACACGATCCCGCCCTACGATCTTGATGCGCTGGGGATCGAGGTTGAACTGCTGGTAGAATGGTACGCGCCCCACATCGCCCAGATGCAGGTGTCGTCCGGCGCCAAGATGAGTTACGCGACGCTCTGGCGTGATCGCCTGGCGGGTGTTGTCGCAGCACCCACCACGTGGAGCCTGCGTGATTATCATTCACCGAACCTGATCTGGTTGCCTGATCGCCACGGCCTCAACCGGGTCGGCCTGATCGACTTTCAGGATTGCGTCCTCGGCCCCCCGGCCTATGACGTCGTGTCGCTGTTGCATGATGCGCGCGTCACGGTTCCTGATGATCTCGAGTTGCGGCTGCTGGGTCATTACGCAAAGCTGCGGCGAACCTCCGACCCCAGTTTCGACATGGCGGCGTTTATCGAGGCTTATTCGATCATGGGCGCGCAGCGCGCTTCAAAAATTCTCGGCATCTTCGCGCGCCTCGATAAACGCGATGGCAAGCCGCACTACCTCGCGCATATCCCGCGCGTGCAACATTATTTGCGCAAGGCCATGTCACACGTGGCTTTGGCGGACTTGCATGCATGGTATGAAACGTATCTTCCCGGCCTGCTGGGCCGGGATTGAACAGCGGCGTGTCTGACGTCGATCAGGAGTCTTGCGTATCGTGACACTCACTGTGCCCGATCCAGCCGGGATCACGTCCCCCCTCAACGCCATGGTCTTTGCCGCGGGTCTTGGAACGCGGATGCGGCCGTTGACCCTCGAGCGACCAAAGCCACTGGTCGAGGTCGCCGGCAAGGCACTGCTTGACCACTGCCTGGATCGGTTCGCGGCTGATGGCATCGCCAAGGCAATCGTCAATGTGCATTGGCTCGGGGACCAGATCGAGACCCATCTTGCAGGGCGGACATCGCCGGAGATCGTCATCTCGGATGAACGGACCCTGCTGCTTGATCAGGGCGGCGGAATCGCAAAAGCCCTGCCGCAATTGGGCAAAGCGCCGTTTTTGCTATGCAACACGGATGCGTTTTATGTGGAAGGGCCGCGCTCCAATCTGGCCCGTTTGGTGGCGGGGTGGCGGCCGGACGACATGGATGTGCTGCTGCTGGTGGCTGCCGCTGCGACCAGCGTCGGCGTCGATTGGCCCGGTGACTTTTTGATGGATTCGGCTGGCCGGTTGATCAAACGCGAAGAGCGCACTGTCGCGCCGTTTGTCTACACCGGGATCGGCCTTATCAAGCCTGAGCTTTTTGAGGGTGAGACCCGCGAGGTCTTCAAACTCGCGCCGATTTTCTTTGAAGCGGCAAAACGCGGTCGCCTCTTTGGCCAACGCCTCGATGGGCTGTGGCTACACGTCGGCACACCCGAGGCAATAGCCGAGGCAGAGCGCGCGATCTCCCGGTCCGTGCTCTAAAAGCGAACGTCAGCGCAACAAAAAAC